>NZ_JVOR01000087.1:0-5077 GCF_001054715.1 Acinetobacter sp. 243_ASPC
GTACTATTGAACATCAGGACTAGAGTTGTGAGTTTGGTGTGGTAACTCAACTGATGGCTCTAGTCCTCTTATTTTTCAAGTCAATTGCTTATCCGCGATTCGGGTTATAGTAGGGTCATTAACCATACTTTCCATGAAAATTATTGGGTCATCCCCTTCTCTTAATTCCCATTTATCTAGGGCAATATCAATACCATCTTTTATTAAATTTTCAGCTAATTCTAATACCCATTCTTCATGTTCTGAGCTTGACCAACTATATGAAATAAATAGTTTAGATACATCAATTTGTTGCATTGTTCTGTCTCAAAGGTGAAGAGTTATTCTGAAGTCACATGATTTAATTTTATGTTAAATAAGGTAGAAACTGGTTTCTATTTTCCATGTTTGAATAGAACCCTAGCATTTAAACAACTATATAAATCGGCTAGACACAAACAGAATGGAGAAATGAAATAAATTAGCATAGTACATGTTTTATGAATGATTTTTTAAATCTTTTAACATTGCTTCACGCAGAATTTTATTCATGCGTGTCTGATAGCCTTTGCCTTGAGCCTTTAACCATGCAAGTACATCCGCATCAAGACGAACAGATGTTTGTTGCTTCAATGGACGATAAAATTGCTCATGGCGAACAGCATGACTCCAGTCGGTAACCTCAGGAATGTCAGATAGATCTAATTCCTCATCTGGTACAGTCCCCTTCGCAAGCAAGCGTTTAATTTCAGCATCTTGCTTGTCACTGAAATTTTCATTCAGTTCTTTGCGTGTATATCTAACCATGCTCATATTGATTGCGTTCCGCTTTAGTGATTTGCCTTGCACTAATGATTCATATGATCTCACATTCATCATCGTCAATGATTGTATGAGCCACCAATAACATCAGTACACCTTTAACCATACCGATCGTTTGCCAACGTTCTTCACCATTAGTATGTCGATCCTGGATCGAGATCCGTAAAGGATCTTCAAAAACGAGGCTTGCCGTTTCAAAAGATACATCATGTTTTTTCTGATTCTTTTGGTTTTTAGCCTCATCCCATTCGAAATACAGTTCCATAAAAAACATTCAAATTTGTATATACAATAATGTATCACAAATTTGTATCACTCAAGCTAATTGGAGTAATTTTTAGTCAAAATTATTGGCAAGAAGTATCAAACATGCTCAAAAAAGATCCGCTTTGTTTCGAAAGCGGATTTTTGCGGTGGTTTCGGGTGATGTAAAATAGTTAAGTATATGATTTTATTTAACTTATAAAATTTGATTTCGCATAACGTCCATTATGTTAAATGGGTGTGAAAAATAAGTCTTTACTTTACTAAATAATTTAGTAAAGTTGTTAGTAATAGATTTACTAAATATTTTAGTAATCGAGTTACTTATTAAGAGTGAAAAGTACATGGATATACCTAATCATTTATCACATAAGCCAATTGTGAAATTAGAAGATTATTCAAAGTTAGATGGAAAATATCCAGAAAGTACAGATGCACAAGGTTTATCCATTGGCTTAGCTCAGTGGAGTAATTCTAAGGATATGGATCTTTCTGCAAAGGTATGGCGATATACCGGTGAGAAATGGTCTAGACAATCTGAAGAACTGCCTATCCACCGTGTTTTAGACTTAGCTAGTTTGTTATGTGCTTCTATTTGCTATGCCGAGAATGAAACCTTACCTATCTATGACGATTTTCATATTACATTGGTAAAAAATCCTCAATTAATCGGTGTTCTTAAAGATGGCTTGAATAAAGCTGAAAATAAAGAAGCTGTAGATAAGTCTCTAAAAAGATTATCGAAATATTTGAAAGCTATTGGATATTAATTCTAGATATTCTAAAAATAGGTATAAATAATGACAACATATTGGCATATGCAAATACATCCAGATGATCAATCATTTTCTGATGAAAATTTATATAGCATCTTAGAAAATAAAAAAATTATAGGTTTAGGTGACTGGAAGGAAGGACAGGAAGTTATTGCAATTTTTATAAATAAATTAGAGGTAAATGATATAGTTGCCATAAAAAATGGTTCTAAATTAATTGCTCTAGTTCAAGTCATTGGTGGAGCTTACAGAGTAGATGACGATCAAAGCGAAATGGGATGGATTAAACATAGGCGCCCAGTTCGTATATTGGATTGGGAGTTATGGGGGAAAACATTACCTCAACCAAGGGGCACTCTTACTAAATGCGTTAGTAGTGAAGTTGAAACAACAAAAATAATTAAAGAGTGGCATGAAAAGGTTAATGTTGTTCTAAGAAAAAGAGGCATACCATTCTTAGTATAAATCAATATAAAGACTTAATCGGATAGAAATGATATTTCTTAATATTTTCTAAAATTAACATAATACGCCTTATGCGAAATTCGCCTGAATAGCCTTTCTGAGAAAGGCTATTCCTGATTTTTGACCAAAGCTTTCTTAATTTCGATGACTGACAATAACTCACCCTCTTTTTTCCAGGTATTCAGTCCCTCTAATACCTGATGAAAAAGCTTATTCCGCTCAAAATATTCATTTTTATAATTTTTAACTTCCTGATATACCTTAGATTTTACTACATCATTGTGGAATTTTGTCACATTCTTAATGCGATTCTTCACCTGTTCAGGAGTCGATTCACTAATATCAATCCCTAACTCCTTGAAAGCAGCCAACACAGCACCGCCCAACTCAAACTTACGATGGTTTTCAGCCGTTCTTTTTTTATTGGCTTCCTTCTTCTGGATCTGACTCAAATAAAGCTCTAAATCACTCAACTCAAGCTTATGCGCTTTGAAACTCAGATAACGAGTCGCCATTGTTTTCAAGATATTAAAATCAGCACCACTCAACTCATTGTCCCGATACGCCTCAAACAACTGCACAAACTTCTTTTCATATGCGGTCTGCGGATACTGTACAGACACCTCATCAAACAATAAGTTCAACTTCATATGCTCACGATAAGGTTTTAAGGCTTCTTTTACTAAAATCTGTTTAGCTTCAGACAATGAATCAAAATTAAATTTTTCAGCTCGTAGCATCGCAATCACATCATTCTGTAAATCAGAGCGATCCTTCTTCTGTGAAAGATAGTCTACAAATGCATGTAACTCTGCGATTTGTAAAAGTTGCGCAGGTCTGCCACGTTTTTTTGATTTATCCAATGTCATCTATCTGCCGCCTAATTTTCAGAACTGCTACCGATTGAATTATGGTTTTACCATAATTCAATCGGGCAGTCTGAAAATAATTATTTAAAATAAAAATAAAATTTCTTGAAAAGAATTTATATTTTTATTTTAAATAATTCGCACTTGACAGTTTCTTCCTATCGGAGAAACTAGTACGCAATGGGGCGATTCCCCCTTGACCCCCTTTAACCGGATTATTTCAGCCCTGTAGGCATTGCATAATCCGGAGATTTTTATTGCGTTTCACTCCATAAAAACCAACAACACCCCAAGGAAGTGAACATGGCCAGTTACCATTTCAGCGTCAAAAGTAAAAATAAAGGCTACGCACTCGGCCACTACCTGTACATTTCCCGACTCCTGCAATACGAAGGTATCCGCAAAAAGAGCGCAGAAATCCTCGAACATGTCGAACCAGGGCGATGCATGCCCTCCTGGGTCAAAGATCCTGTTGAATTTTGGCAAGCAGCCGACACCTTTGAACGGGCCAATGCCAAGGTTTATATGGAATACGAAATAGCCTTACCGAATGAATTCACCGTAGAACAGCGTAAAACGCTCGTAGAGACATTTATTGAAAAAACCATAGCAACACACCACTACCCTCATTCCTACGCCATACACAACGTAAAATCACGCCTAAGTAGTGAAGAACAACCCCATTGCCACCTGATGTTTTCACTCAAAGCCGATGACGGTATTGAACGAAGTCCGGAACAATACTTCAAACGCTACAACGCTAAAGATCCAAACAAAGGCGGAGCGAAGAAAATTCAGCTACAGGATGGCTATGCCGACTACTCCACTTACCTCCTGCATATCCGAAAAGCCTGGGAAAATCACCTGAATGACGCATTGGCAGAACATAGCCCAACGGTGACTTACCATATCGATGGCCAGGAGATCCAAATTAAAAACCAAGTCTCCGCAGACAACTACGAAAAATACAACGAGATACATGGCACCCTCTACCTACCAGAACCCAAACTGGGGACAGGCAAACAAAATGAAACTGTGGAATACCTGGCGGAAATCCAGAAAATCAGAGAACACAATGCCAAAGAAAGAGAATTAGAACAGCGCCAAAAGCACTTTGATCAACAGCATGAATACTTCCACAGCTGCTCAAACGAACCCTTCAGCTCTCCCGAAGTGATGCACTACCTCAATCACCTCATTAAAAAAGCCTACAACAAAAAAGAACTGGGCCACGATATCGACGAAATTATTCAAACCCAGCAACCGATCCTGCATCACGAAAAATGGGATATCGATACCATCAATTATAATCTCAACAACGCTAGGTTATACCCAGAACCCGACATGGAATTTAAAGTCCTATCCGTACGGTCAAAACCAGTGATTGAACCAACATCACAGCCGAAGCTAAAACCTGAAATACAACCCTCACAGCTTGAACCGAAACGAAATGATTATGATGGTCCGGCTTTTTAAAATGGATCTGGATCAGAAAGTACAAAGCGAGTGTCTACGAGCGACATAGCCAAAATTCGCGCCTCAGTCCTCTGAAAAACCGCTTTTTTAGGTTAATCAACCTAAAAAAGTGAAGTTTAGATGTTGAAATTAGAACCAAGACCGAGCGAAGCGAGCATAAAGCTTTATGAGCGAAGCGAATTCCGAGTTGCTTTTGCTTTTTCTCAAATTCACGAAGGAATTAACCAAAAAATTGCCCCTGAATCGAGCGAAAGCGAGATTCAATAGAGTTTGAGCGTAGCGAAAACCAAGGGCAATTTTTCATTCTCAATGTTTTTAATTATTTTTAAGTTTTTAAATGCTTTTAGATACGTTGAAATTCTTTAATAACAATGATTAAAAGACCTATACCACACCAAAAAGTCACCTATACCACACCAAAAAGTC
>NZ_JVOR01000088.1:0-45467 GCF_001054715.1 Acinetobacter sp. 243_ASPC
TTTTTTTTTATTGCATTTTTAAACATTTTAATTACAAATTTAAATCAGTAGATAACATAATTTTTAGCATAATGAATTAACTTCGATATCAATCGGATGCCTCACAAAAAGGAAATATACAATGAAAAAACTGATGATGATTGCAAGCTTGGCGGCCGCTGTGGCACTGGTGGGTTGTAGTAAAGAAAAAACCCCTGAGACAGGCGCAACAACAGGCCAACATTTGGAAAATGCAGCAAATCAAGCAGGCCACGATATTAAAGATGCTTCACACAACGCAGCTCAAAAAATTGAATCGGCTACAGACAACGCTGCGGCTAAAATCGATGCTGCTGCCGATAAAGCAGCTGCTTCAACTGAAAATGCAGCTCAAAAAACTGAAGCTGCAACACGTGATGCGACTCATGATGCCGCTGCACATGTCGAGAAAGCAGCGAAAGATGTGAAAGAAGACAGTAAATAAAAACAAAAAAATCCCACAATAATGTGGGATTTTTTATATCAGCATTATGCTTCTGGAGCTGGACTATGCTGCTCGATTAATGGCTTTAACTCACCATTTTGGAACATTTCGAGCATGATGTCGCTGCCACCAACAAGTTCGCCATTGACCCATAATTGAGGGAATGTCGGCCAGTTTGCAATGCCCGGCAATGTTGCACGAATATCTGGATTTTCGAGAATATTGACATAAGCAAATGGTCGCCCAATTTGACTCAGCGCTTCAACTGCACGCGCAGAAAAACCACACTGTGGAAATTGTGGCGTACCTTTCATGTAAAGTAACACTGCATGTTTAGCAATTTGGTCACGAATTAACGCTTCTGTATCACGCGCTTGTTCAGTCATAGATAAATCCTCAACTATTCTCAGGGCATTATACCTAAAAGTATACAATCCGTGTGCCTGATCCTAAGATTTCTCGCTTAATTTTCGTTTTATACTTTCTTTCCTGAAGAGTTTTTGCTTATATACCCTTTTTAATTCATTTCTTTTCACAGATAAGAGTACGATATGAATCACATCACCCTCGCCCCTGTACAACCTGATCAACCCACTCATTTGATGGCAACCTATGGCCGCCAAGCGATCAGTTTTGTGCGAGGCCGAGGATCTTATCTTTATACGGAAGATGGAACCGAGTATCTCGATGCCTTAACCGGTATTGCGGTATGTGGACTGGGTCATGCACACCCTGTCATTGCCGAGGCGATCGCCGAACAGGCCGCGACGTTGGTACATACCAGTAATATCTTTGAAATTCCATGGCAAACGGCAGCAGCACAAAAGCTGGCTGAAGTTTCAGGCATGCACGAAATTTTCTTTTCAAACAGTGGTGCCGAGTCCAACGAAGGCGCAATCAAGATTGCGCGTAAGTTTGGCGCACAGCAAGGGATTCGCCAGCCTAAAATTATTGTGGCTGAAAAATCTTTTCATGGCCGTACCCTCGCCACTTTATCTGCAACTGGCAACAGTAAAGTACAAGAAGGCTTTTATCCATTGGTAGAAGGCTTTATACGCGTTCCTTTTGGTGATGTTGAAGCGATTCAAGAAGCTGCTCTTCATCATCCTGATATCGTGGCTATTTTAATTGAACCGATTCAGGGCGAAGGCGGTATTAATACTGCACCTCAAGGTTTTAGCTATCTTGAAGAAGTGCGTGCGTTGTGTAATCAACACAATTGGCTGATGATGCTAGACGAGATTCAAACTGGAAACGGCCGTACAGGAAAGTACTTTGCTTACCAGCACACCAATATTATTCCCGATGTTCTGACAACCGCTAAAGGCTTAGGCAATGGTTTTCCGGTGGGTGCTGTGATGACGCAAGGCAAAGCTGTTGGTCTGCTTGGGCCAGGTAGCCATGGTTCGACATATGGTGGAACAGTGCTGGGTTCACGAGTGGTTTACACCGTAATTGATACCATTCAAAAAGAGAATGTCATCGAAAATGCGGAAAAAGTGGGCAGTTATATTGTTGAACAGTTACGCGAACGTCTCGGAGAGTTTTCAGTTCAGGTGCGTGGCTTCGGTATGATGATTGGTATTGAATTACCTATGCCATGTGCTGATATCGTGCATAGTGCACGTGACAATTATAAGCTGATTGTCAATGTGACCGCAGGAAACGTAGTCCGTTTACTCCCACCACTCAATATGACATTTGAACAAGCCGATGACCTTTTGGCGCGCTTAGTGCCGGCCATTACAGATTTTATCAAGGCCTAAGTTAAATCAATCAAAAAAAGCCGCATCAGCGGCTTTTTTTATTCTGCGCTTAGCATGCTTCTAACAAATTACGACCGCCTGGAAGCTGGCCAAAATATTGTTTGAGAGCATCTAGACAACGATGAATTTTCATCGGTTGCTGTTCGCGCTTTTGAGTCAGTGCATACAAATTAAATGCAGGAAGGTTCCAATCCGGTAAGACCTCGACCAGCGAGCCATTGATCAATTCTTTTTGAACATCCAAATACAATATTCTGGCAACGCCGTGGCCTTGCTGGCATAGCGCTTTGGCGATAAATACGTTATTTGTTTGCAAACGATTTTTCATCTGAAGATCGACGCGTTCACCACTTGATGCGTGTTGAAACGAAAAATCTTGATAACCATTCATCAGATTAATTGGAATGAGATCATGATTCGCCAAATCTTCTGGGCGCGAAATTGGAGCCGATTGATTTAAATAACTTGGCGAGGCGACCAATACTTGATCGACACGCGCCATCGGAATGGCATTTAAACTCTGATCGTCTATACGTTGGCTCATCCGAATGGCTATATCAATCCGCCCTTCAATAAGATCTATATACCGATGATCAGCTTCAAAATGAACGGACAATCCGCGATGAGCAGACATCCAATGTGACAATGCAGGAATCACGTGGAATGCACCTAACTCTGGTGTCGTCGCAATGCGAAGATCCCCGATTAAATCATCTCTTAATTCGTTGATCCGAATTTTTCCACGCTCTGCAGCAGCGAGCATTTCTTGACAACTGTGGAAAAAAGCTTGTCCAGCCTCAGTTAAGCTTAACTTTCGGGTAGAGCGATGTAGCAGTGTAACATCCATCTCCTGCTCTAGTGACCGAATTTGCTGACTGACGGCACTGGTGGTGATACCCAAATTTCGGGCTGCACCACTGAACGAACTTTTCTCTACAACACAAGCAAATACTCCCATTGCTCGAAGTTGATCTAACATAAATTTCCCTCTGAACTTATGAGATGCTCCTTATCTAAATATGATAAAAGCAACTCGTTGTATTATACGGAGAAATCTATGCTTTGCATTATCTAATTCATAATTCCTATTAGTTAATTGGGATAATGTTGGCAGGATTAATCGGTTTACCATCTAAACGCACCTGAAACTCAAGCATCACGCGGTTTGTACCTGAAGATCCCATTTCAGCAATTTTTTGACCGGCCGTTACATTATCTCCGCTTTTTACGAGCATCTTGCTGTTATGTGCATACGCTGTAATATAGCCATCGACATGTTTAACAAGCACCAAGTTTCCATATTCTTTTAAGCCATCTGCCGCATATACTACCTGACCGTTTGCTGCTGCGAAGACTGGATCACCTTGGTTTCCACCATAGCGTATCCCTTTGATATTACTTGCCAAATTAAAGCTTTGAATGACTGGACCATTCGATGGTTTCATCCAGCGCAAAGTACTTGGTACAGGCGAAACAGGAACAACTGGCGCTGGTACAGTATTTACAGGCGTGGTGGTTCTTGGTGGAGTGGTTTGCGCCGTTGTGGTCGGTAAATTAATACTCTGGCGTTGAATAGGTGCAGATTGAACCATTGGCTGAGTAGTCACAGAGCGACGGCTTGCCGAGCCTTTCAAACGTAAAGATTGATTTACGTAAATGCGATATGGCGGCGCAATATCATTGAGCTCTGCCACATTTAAATAATTTAAACCATAACGTGCGGCAATTCCGCTTAATGTATCACCTGAACGCACCGTATAGTAATCTGGCGCACTCGTATATCTAACTTGCTGATTTATCTGAGGTTTTGAGGCACATCCGGTGATTGCAAGTGTACCAGCAACCGCAGCAGACAACATTATTGTTTTGATGAAAGTATGGGCCGAAGCATTAAAATCCCGTTGTTGTCGAAGCAATTGCATTTATCTCCCTCTCGAATCAAGCAACACTAACAAATCGTTGCACTAAGATTACCAAAAAAGGATGAAGAAACGAGTCTCTTCACCTTTTTTTCACAAAGTTACAACACTTACAGCGCGGTCAGTTATAGCTCTAGCCTATATATGTCTGTAAGTCTTCTAAAATATTATAATTGGTTGCATCCATCTGAATCGGGGTAATGCTGACATAACCATTGGCGACTGCAAAGAAATCTGACTGGATATGTGACGGCGTTTTTCTTGGATCTGTAACAGCTTCCCCAGCAAGACCAATCCAATAGACCTGACGTCCACGCGGATCGACATGACTGGTAATTGGCTTGGCTTGACCACGTAGCCCCTGATAGGTGACTTTTTCGCCTTTTAGCTCAGGCACGTCTGGAATATTGATATTGAGAATATGACGTGCCGGTAAATTTGGCAGTCCTTTTTTAATAAAGTCATGAACCCATTGTGCAGCAACGGCATAGTCGTTGATATTTTCATAAGAACGCACATTACTGCCTGCCAGAGACACCGCAATCGCTGGCTGCTTCATTAAGCGTCCTTCAAATGCAGCACCCACCGTACCCGAGTACAGTACATCGTCACCTAAATTGGCGCCGCTGTTAATTCCGCTCACGACCAGATCAAACTCAAAATCAAACAAGCCGTTCATTGACAGATATACACAGTCGGCAGGAGTACCGTTGACCGCCCAGACATCTTGTGCAATTTGAATCGGACGCAGTGGTCGGTCAAGCGTTAAGGCACTCGAGTAGCCACTGCGCTCACTTTCTGGTGCCACGATGACCACCCGCCCCAGCGGACGTAATGCTTTGGCTAATGCTTGAATTCCGGGAGCAAACACACCGTCGTCATTGGCTATTAAAATATTCACTTCAAGCAGACTCTATCTAATCAACGAAAACAAGGCTCCGATTATATCGCCATGTTCTTATCAATATTCAAGCCCCAAAGCGATGCACTGCGCAAAAATCATGCTGATTTTTAAGATGATTATGTACTCTTTTCACCTGTATGATTTTTCGATAAACCAACATCAAGTATACATTTTTGACTTTTATTCTTTTCAGATCACGGTACTCTAGTGAAATTACTGTATTTTAGATGTGATTTAGGTCAACAATGAAAAAATCGATTGCTTTACGTATTTCCTCCGCTTTGCTTGTTGTATCGAGTGCCCTATTACCCGTGGTTCACGCTGCCGATGCGAAAGATATGTCTGAAAATATTGAAGTGACACCGCAAGAAGGCATTACGCAAGAAGAGCTCGCAGCAATCCGTGTACTGCATGAAATTTGCCCAAAATTGGTTGCACAAGACAAAGCTGCATTTGAATCTGGCTACTCACGTTTGGTTAAAGACTATATGCCAAACGAAAGTAATCCAGATGAGGCATTAGAAAAACTCAGCAAACAAAAAAATTTCCAGAAGTTTTTAAAAGAAGCGCGTGCTGATGCCAAAAAGGCTGGTGATGAGCAAAATCGTGCTGTTTGCGAAGATGTAAAAGCATATAAGTCATAATTTAATCGTATTTACAATACTGTGTGAAATAAGCCGACTTTCCCGTAGAAGTCGGCTTTGCTTTATCCTAAAATGCTAGGCTCTTCTGCTTTACTCAAGATATTGGACCAACTAGAAATGACTCTAAAAAGCGCCCTTGCTGCACTCGTTCTTTTACCCTCATTTTCCTATGCAGCAACTGTGTTATCCACACCACCAGAATTAAATAACAAATCCTATGTCCTGATGGATTATGAAACCGGTCAAATTCTTGCATCTAAAAATGAAAATGAGCATCTTGCACCGGCTTCAATGACCAAAATGATGACCAGTTACATCATTGAGCAGAAGCTTTTAAAAGGCGAATTAACCGAAGGCGAACAGGTTCGTATGAATGAATCTGCATGGTGCCGCGGAAGTAGTTCAGAATCGTGTATGTATGTACCCTTAAATGGCACGGCAACAGTCCTTGAAATGTTGCGTGGTATTATTGTGCAATCGGGTAATGATGCTTCTAAAGCCATGGCAGAGCATGTGGCAGGCAATGAAGGTACATTTGCCCACATGATGAACCAAGAAGCCAAACGTTTAGGTATGGTGAATACCCACTTTATGAACTCGACTGGCTTACCGGCAGAGGGTCATTATTCATCTGCCAAAGATATGGCACTGCTTGCACAGCACATCATTAAAGACAGTTCAAAGTACTACCCAATTTATTCAGAAAAAGAATTCACCTTTAACGGTATTAAGCAAGGTAACCGTAATGCATTGCTATACACCGACCCTAGCGTAGACGGTTTAAAAACTGGACACACCTCGGAAGCAGGTTACTGCCTCACCACATCGAGTAAACGTGGGCCAATGCGCTTGATTTCAGTTATTTTTGGAACCAATAGTGTTAATGAGCGTGCCAACCAAACCCGTACTCTTTTAGCATGGGGCTTTTCAAACTTTGAAACGGTAAACGTTCAACCTGCAAATCAAGTGCTTGCCAAGGCCAAAGTATGGTTTGGTAAAGAAAATGAAGTGCAGATTGGTTTGGCAGAAAACTTCAATGTCACTATGCCAAAAGGTCAGGCAGACAACATTAAAACCCAATTGGTTGTACAACCAAAATTGAATGCACCGCTACAAAAAGGTCAGGTTGTGGGCAAATTGGTTGCAACACTTGATGGTAAAGTGATTGCAGAAAAACCATTGGTGGCACTAAAACCAGTCGAAGAAGCGGGCTTTTTCTCGCGTTTGATCGACCATATCAAGCAGTTTTTTAGCAACCTGTTTTAATTGGTTGTAATAAAAATGAAGGCATTCTTGTTTTAAACATGAATGCCTTTTTTCTTTTATACTGTATAAAACTCAACGATATTGATCACTAATGAAAAAAAATATACGTCCTTATCTCGAACATCAACCTAAAATCGACTCAAGCTGTTACGTCGATGAAATGTCGGTTGTGATTGGTGATGTTCAGCTGGCTGAACATGCGTCGGTCTGGCCATTTGCTGTGATTCGGGGCGATGTAAATCAGATTCGGATTGGTCGCAACAGTAATGTACAAGATCACTGCATGCTGCACGTAAGCCATAAAAATGAGACCAAACCGAATGGTTCACCCCTAACCATTGGGGAAGACGTTACCATTGGCCATCATGTAACCTTGCATGGCTGTACCATCGGAAATCGTGTTTTGGTTGGAATTAATACCGTGATTTTAGATGACGCGATGATTGAAGATGATGTCATGATTGGTGCAGGAAGCTTGGTTCCACCACGTAAACGACTTGAAAGTGGTTATTTGTATGTGGGTAGCCCTGTGGTTCAAGTGCGTCCATTAACCGAAAAAGAAAAAGCATTTTTGCCTTATTCGGCACAGCATTATGTGAGGGTTAAAAATAACTATTTAAATCAATTAGAAGCCTAAGCTATCACCCCAAGATTGACGCTTAAAATCTTGGGGTGATGTTTGCTTAAGGACGAGCCGGCATATAAGTCTGAATAAAGTTCACTGCATCGGCGTTTTTATCGACGATCGCTTGGGTATGTGTAGCACCTGGTACAGTGAGTAACTGCACATTAGTTCCCTGTGCTTTCATCGCGTTATAGAGCGCGAGCGTAACAGGATACGGCACACTCATATCTGCGGTTCCCTGAATAATCATGATCGGTTTATCAATCTTTTTTGTGCCCGGCTGACTTGCCGCCAAAAATGATTTGATTTGCGCACTGGCTTCAAATTTCTGCTGATTTAATCCAGGATAATCTAGAAGCTTTTTACTTGGATTGTCACTTAAAAACTTAACAATATCTTGAGCAAATCGATAGCGTAGACTGTCTTGTGGCGCATTCACCGGATCTGTACTGTCAAGACACAATCCGTTTTCACCCGTACTTCCTTCTGCCATTTCAGCAATCAGTTGTGAGCGCGTATCACTAAAGATTTCTCTGTAGTTAAAACTTGGATCGGATGCCTTAATTCCGACTGCAGCAAATGCAGCATAGGTCAGTAAAGTTGCATAAGCCCCAATAGAGCCATTTTCTGCACGATAGGCCAAACTTGCACCGGCATCTAATTCTTTTTGTTCGGCAGCCGCAAGTGCAGCTGGTGCAACACTAAAAATAATCTGACCCAAACTCGATGCAGGTGCGCCTGCCACAGCGCCCTTAAAGTTAGCGTCACTATTAGCAAATTCGGCTGTTCCCAATGATGCCTGGCCACCTTGTGACTGACCAATCGACATCCATTGTTTATTAAGCTTGCTGCCATAATGTTCCTGTGCTGCCTTAACAGCCGAAATTGCAGAACGTGCTTCACTTTCAAGATGCAAATAAGGATGTATTCCTGGCGTTCCAAGTCCTTCATAATCTGGTGCCACAATCACGTAACCTGCAGCCAAAAGACTTTTAGCCAATGGATCTTTAAAGCGTGGCCCAAGTAGATTATTGGTAGGGGCACAGCTATCGCCCACACCTAAGGTTCCGTGTTCCCAGACCACAACGCGATAGCCATCTGCCGGCTGCGCAGTTTTCGGGAATAAAATCATTGCGGTTGCATTGACAGCGACATTTCTGACGCTTTGCATTTTATACGTCATGACCGTGATTGAAGCGGCTTCACTTAGTGATTCCTTTGCGTAAGCCGATTCTGATACATATGTAGATGAACCCACGCTACCAGATGAATTGTCATCATCATTACAAGCCGCCAGCATGAATACCGATAAGCATGAAAGTGCAAGCATCCGTTTTTTCAATATTTTTTGCATGATATTATTCCAGTTATTTTAATTTATACCCTAATCCTTAGGGGCTTCATTATAAAATCACATTTTGATCATACTTGAAACATTAATAGAAATTAAATCTGTCTACTCCTTCATGTTTTTGCATTACTCTGTAGTCATTCTAAAGGTCTTAGCAAATACTGGAGATTCTATATTTAGACTTAAAAGATTGCTTTAACACTATTTTTAATGCACCTTGAATGTGAGTTTTTGCGTGCTTTTTACCTTAATGGCTCACTGCACCGCGTTATAGCCTAGCCACAAAGGTGCAAATTTTGTAGAATATGCGTTTTAAAATCATGGTGCTGTTTATGACTGCTTGGACACCTCATGTCACCGTTGCCACTGTTGTCGAAAAAAATGGCCGATTCTTATTGGTTGAAGAACACAGCGAAGGCTTCGTACATACAGTGTTTAACCAGCCTGCAGGCCATGTCGAAGCTGGCGAAACGCTTATTGATGCCGCGATTCGTGAGACTTTTGAAGAAACAGCGCATCGCGTGGAAATCAACCATTTACTTGGCATTTACAGCTATACGCCGCCCATGTTTCCAGATCACACCTATTATCGATTTTGCTTTTTGGCGCATGTGCTAGATGTCGATACAGAAGCACAACTCGACACCGATATCGTCGCTGCAGTCTGGATGACGCCAGATGAGCTTGAAATTTCGGCACGTGCTCGAAGCCCGCTGGTTTTAAAAGCCATTCAAGATGCCTTGGCTGGAAAGAAATATCCTTTATCGCTCGTATATGAGCATCCCTTCGCTTCTCCCCTCACTTCTCAATTGGATGCCTAGTCCTATGCAACAACGTGTCATCGTCGGTATGTCTGGTGGTGTAGATTCATCTGTTTCTGCTGCACTTTTACTTCAACAGGGTTATCAGGTTGAAGGTCTTTTCATGAAAAACTGGGAAGAAGATGATGGAACCGAGTATTGCACAGCACTAGAAGATTTGGCTGATGCTCAGGCTGTGGCCGACAAAATTGGGATCAAGCTACATACTGCAAATTTTGCAATGGAATATTGGGACCGCGTATTTGAACACTTTTTAGCAGAATATGCTGCTGGGCGTACGCCTAACCCGGATATTTTGTGCAATAAAGAAATCAAGTTTCGTGCATTTTTAGATCACGCCATGACACTCGGTGCAGATTTTATTGCAACAGGCCACTATGCACGCCGTGGTTCAAGTATGCAAAACTCACGTGGTGAAACGTATGCACCGTTATTGCGTGGTGTAGACAACAATAAAGATCAGACCTACTTCTTGCACGCTGTACATGGTCGCGAAATTAATAAAACTTTGTTCCCTGTAGGTGAAATCGAAAAGCCTGAAGTTCGCAAGATCGCTGAACAGTTGGATTTAGCCACCGCTAAGAAAAAAGATTCGACGGGTATCTGCTTTATTGGGGAACGCCGATTCAATGACTTCTTAAAGCAATATCTGCCAGCTCAGCCGGGTAAAATTGTACTCGATAATGGTAAAGACGTTGGTGAACATCATGGCTTGATGTACTATACGCTGGGTCAGCGTGGCGGTATTGGCTTAGGTGGCATGAAAGGTGCGAGCGAAGGTGCTTGGTTTGTATTGCACAAAGACTTGGAAAACAACCGTTTGGTGGTTGGTCAAGGTCATGAACATCCTTTGATGCAAAGTACCGCACTTTGGAGTGAAAATATTGATTGGGTCGCGGGTGAACAGGAAATTCCTGCTACAGGTTTCCGATGTACTGCAAAAACTCGCTACCGTCAGCCAGATCAAGCGTGTACAATTTACCGTGATGAACACAACGAAAACCGTATAAGAGTTGAGTTTGACCAACCGCAACGCGCCGTTACACCGGGTCAAAGTGTTGTTTTTTATTCGGATGAAATTTGTTTGGGTGGTGGTGTAATCCTCAATACCAACGCCCCAAAACCTGATTTTATATAAAGGGATCTTAGGCATGGTTGATACCCCTTTTCAACAGCCTCAATCATTGAATGTTCGTCAGAACCGTGCGTTAGCGTTGGCGGGTGTCTTTCAAGCCACCCAGCTGACCCATATGACCGCCATGACCGGACAGCAAAGTATTGGGGAAAGCGGGAATTTTTATTTTGAGCAACTCATTAAAGCCAGCCTAAATATCCGACCTGCGGTGAACTCCTCAACACAAACACTGGACTTTTTTAATCAACTCGGCGATATCGCTCTTGGCCTCAAAACGCTTGAAAGCAGTATCAACCAACCATTTAGTCCCACGCCAAAAACAAAAATCCCCAAAATGCCAAGCGCTAAGCTACCTATGTCGTATGCCATGGCGCTGCTTCATCTTGAAAAAAAGGTGTATAGCAATCCCGAATATGTGGCAATTATTGAAAAATCACAGCAAAAAATTCTCAAGCAATTGTCTTTTTTTGATCATAACTATTTACACTCCAGCATTATTGCAAATCTTGCCCAAGCCTATGTCGATACCGCAGGTCAGATTAACCCACGGATTTTGGTACGCGGTAATGCAGAAGCATTTAAAGATGCAAATCATACCAATCGCATTCGTGCCTGCTTGTTTACCGGCTTGCAACTTGCACATCTGTGGCGCCAGCTCGGTGGTAGTTCATGGAACATGATTTTTAGCAAACGTAAATTGCTTCAAGATATTCAAACTCTCGCTCGCTTACAGTATCAAATGGTCTAGATCTGATGCTGCTGCGATTTTCGTTTTACGTCAATTCCCTGTTTAAGGAATCTCTATGAACGCTTTAACTGCCCTCTCTCCATTAGACGGACGTTATGCCAGCAAATGTGATGCTTTGCGCCCTTTTCTTTCTGAGTTTGGTTTGATTCATGCTCGTGTGACAGTTGAAGTTCGCTGGTTACAAGCACTTGCGAACCACGCCGAAATCATTGAGATTGCTCCTTTTTCAGCTCAAACCAATGCAGCACTCGACGCAATCGTTGCAGATTTTTCTGAAGATGATGCGAACCGCATTAAAGAAATCGAACGCACCACCAACCACGATGTGAAAGCAGTTGAGTATTTCTTGAAAGAAAAAATTGCAAATATCGATGAACTCAAAAATGCAGGTGAATTCATTCACTTTGCATGTACCTCTGAAGACATCAATAACTTGTCACATGCTTTAATGCTTAAAAATGGTCGTGATGTACTTGTGGCGAGCATGAAAGACATCTTAAATGCAATTGCTGCGCTTGCAACCACGCATGCCGAACAATCAATGTTGTCTCGTACACATGGCCAGACTGCCAGCCCAACCACGCTTGGTAAAGAAATGGCAAACGTGGCTTACCGTTTGGCACGTCAGATTAAACAATTTGAAAATGTCGAATTGCTTGGCAAAATCAATGGCGCGGTCGGTAACTACAATGCACACTTGTCGGCGTATCCATCGATTGACTGGGCTGCGCATGCGCAAGCATTTGTTGAATCTTTAGGCTTGAACTTCAACCCGTACACCACGCAAATCGAGCCACACGATTATATGGCCGAGTTGTTTGATGCGCTACGTCGTTACAACACCATCTTGATCGATTTTAACCGCGACGTTTGGGGTTATATTTCGTTGGGTTATTTCAAGCAAAAGCTTAAAGATGGCGAAGTAGGTTCTTCAACCATGCCACACAAGGTCAATCCGATTGACTTTGAAAACTCAGAAGGTAACCTTGGTATTGCCAATGCGGTACTGGCACATTTGGGCGAGAAACTTCCAGTGTCACGCTGGCAGCGTGACCTGACCGATTCAACCGTATTGCGTAATATGGGTGTTGGTTTTGCTCAAAGTTTAATTGCTTTTGAAGCTTGCTTAAAAGGTATTGGTAAACTTGAACTCAACGCTGCTCGTCTTGCCGAAGATCTAGATCAAGCACAGGAAGTATTGGCTGAGCCAATTCAGACTGTAATGCGCCGTTACAACGTTGAAAAACCATATGAAAAGCTAAAAGCTTTAACACGTGGTCAAGCCATGACACGCGATATGATGGTGAACTTCGTCAATGGTGATGAATTGACTCAAGTACCGAGTGAAGATCGTGCACGTTTGGCTGAAATGACGCCAGCAAGCTATACCGGTAATGCTGCAGATCAAGCAAAACAAATTCATGACCTCATTGCCAAACTCTAAGTTGGTCTTCTAGTCATAAAAAAAGCGGAATTTAAATTCCGCTTTTTTTATTGCGTTCGTGAGTTACTACGCGTTTTTTTTAAAAAATATTATGCGTAAGATTAAAGCTTAGGATCGCGTAGCTGTACCAAATGCCCATTGGCTTTGATCAAGGTGTCGGTAAGTTTGGACACTACAGCAGGAATCAGTGTATCTGCAATCTGAGCAGCTTGAAGACCTAATTTTTCACCAAGTGTTGGTTTTTTACGTGTTGTAATCACGAATACATCATGCTGTGGTAACAAGCTCAGTAAATATTCATCTGAGGTTTGCAGCTTGTCGACCAGATTTAGATCAAGTGCATCTTGACCATACCAATGCTCACCCGTTGCAACTTTTTCAACATTGAGCTGTGGACGATACTTTTCTACAAAATGCTTAAATAATGCATGGGTTTGTTGAAGTTCTTGCTCGAATTTAGCTTTTCCTTCAGGGGTGTTTTCACCAAACATGGTCACGGTACGTTTATATTCACCGGCAGTATACAGCTCAAAATCTACATTATGTTCTTTGAGTAATCGATTGAAATTTGGCACCTGAGCCACCACACCAATCGAGCCTAAAATGGCAAAAGGCGCAGAAATAATTTCACTCGCAATACACGCCATCATGTAGCCGCCACTCGCCGCCACTTTATCGACCACGATGGTCAGATGAAAGCCCGCATCACGCAAACGTACCAACTGCGCAGCTGCCAGACCATAACCATGCACCATGCCACCCGGGCTTTCTAGACGCAGTACCACACGATCTTTACCAGATTTTGCAGTCGCCAGAATGAGCGTAATTTCTTCACGAAGCTGCTCAACAGCAGAAGCTTGTACATCACCTTTAAAATCGAGTACATACACTTTCTGGTTCTTTTTCTTACGTGCTTTGGCTTCTTTGGCAAGTTGTTGTGTGAGCTGTAACAGCTCAAGTTTAGATGCAGTGGTTTGTGCAATCTTTTTTCGTTGTTCATTTACACGTGCATTTAAATGTGTGACACGTAATTCGGCTGGTAATTTAGGTAAATGAAATAACATAGTTCGGCCATTCTCTAATTGCACATTATTTAGATAAAGATGAGGACATTCTTTAGAAAATTCAATATCTATTTTGAAAACAGTCAAGTTTACGCCCTATTTTTAGGCATAAAAAAAGGCCCGAAGGCCTTCTCTTATACGTTTCATCAACCGAAACGTCCAGTGATGTAAGCCTCTGTTAATTGATGATCTGGCTGCGTGAAGACTTTTTCAGTTGAGTTCACTTCGATCAAATCACCCAAATGGAAGTACGCCGTACGATCTGAAACACGTGCCGCCTGCTGCATCGAGTGGGTAACAATCGCGATAGTGTACTGATGCGAAAGCTCTGAAATCAGTTCTTCAATTTTTGCCGTTGCAATCGGATCTAGTGCCGAACATGGCTCATCCATTAAAATCACATCTGGACTTACCGCAATGGTTCGTGCAATACATAAACGCTGTTGCTGACCACCCGAAAGACCAGTACCCGGCTGATTCAGACGATCTTTCACTTCATCCCACAAACCTGCTTTATGCAAGCTATTTTCAACAATTTCTTCAAGGTCGTATTTATCGCGCGCCAAACCGTGAAGCTTCGGGCCATATGCAACATTTTCAAAAATAGATTTTGGAAATGGGTTTGGCTTTTGGAACACCATGCCCACTTGGGCACGAAGCAACACAACATCCAGATTTGGATCATAAATGTCTTGGTTGTCGAGCAACACTTTACCTGTCACTCGGCAACTATCAATCGTGTCATTCATGCGGTTTAAGGTACGCAAAAAGGTCGATTTACCACAGCCCGATGGTCCAATAAAGGCAATCACTTCGTTTTCGTAAACTTCCAGATCGATCCCTTTAATGGCTTCACTTTCGCCATAATATACATGCACATCGCTGGTGCTGATCTTAATGGTTTTGTTTACGTCTTTTTTAGGTGATGTGTTCGGATCGATTGACACAAATGAACCATGACGTTTTTGTGGTGTATCTGTACCAGTAGACTGCATTTGTTCTGAGGTCACTGTCGTATCCTTTTCTACGGGACGGGTTGTATTCATAGTATTCATGATCTGTTCCTCAATTACCAACGCACTTCAAACTTTTTACGTAACCAAATGGCAAGGCTGTTTAAGCCAATCATCATCACCAGCAACACAATAATCGCAGCGGCGGTTCGGCCTTCGAAGAAATTGCGCAGCTCGTTACCCTGCCACAAGAAAATCTGAACCGGAAGCGCAGTAGATTGATCCAGTGGAGAAGTCGGTATACTCGCAACGAAAGCACTCATCCCGATCAATAACAGTGGTGCTGTTTCACCTAAAGCCTGTGCCACACCAATGATGGCACCGGTTAAAATACCAGGAAGCGCCAATGGTAAAACATGATGAAAAACGGTTTGTACTTTTGATGCACCTAGACCGAGTGCAGCCTGACGAATCGAAGGCGGTACCGCTTTTAAAGATGCACGCGTGGTAATAATCACTGTCGGTAAAGTCATTAAACTCAGTACCAAGCCCCCAACCAACGGCGCAGAAAGTGGTAGATGCATCCAGTTAATAAAGATGGCAGCCCCAAGCAAACCAAATACGATTGAAGGTACCGCCGCTAAGTTGTTGATATTGACTTCGATGGTGTCGGTTAAGATATTTTGTTTAGCAAACTCTTCCAGATAAATCGCACTGGCCACACCAATCGGGATAGAGATAAAAATCACGATCAGCATCATGAACAACGAGCCCATGAATGCACCAGCTAAACCACTCGTTGCAGGAGAGCTACGCGAGTCTGGGTTGGTAAACAAACTGGTATTAAAGGTATGTGACAAAATGCCTTTTGCTTCAAGCTGATCGGCCAACTGTCGAACTTCCGGGCTGAGCTGTTGCTGATCGTCTGGTAAAGAACGGTCAATTTTACCTGTCAGCCAGACATCAATGTTGGCATCGGCCAAGAACTTGATCTCTTCGCGCTTACCCACTAAAGACGGATCTTGAAATACCATATCGCGTAAACGATAGGCTTCCGAACTGGTATATAAACTGGTGAGATCATCACGTTTGGCAGCCAAAGCTGGATCTTTAGCAATCATGCCGTTTACGATGAGTGCATCCCAATCGACCATGCCCATTTTGGTTTGCCAATCGATATAGCGTTCCTGAAAGTGCGCTGGGGTCTCACCTGCTGCTTGAGTAGGCTTAGGGCCAGCATTGATAATCGTCGGGTCGAAATAAACAGGAACAGTCACGCTGGTTTGCCAAAATGCAGGTAAGCCTTTGGCCAAAATACTGCCGAATAATAAAGCAACAAACAGCAAACCAATGACCACTGCGGATAAGCCGAATATACGAAACGACTTTTCTTTGCGATGACGTTTTGCCAGCGACTTTTGAATTTTACTTTTGCGCTTCGCACGTAATTCGGCGGCAACTTGTGGATCAAATGCATTCTGATCCACTGGTGTAGATGTATTGGATAGACTCATTCGTATTGCTCACGATATTTACGCACGATGTAGAGTGCAATAATGTTGAGACCAAGCGTGATCACAAAAAGGGTTAAACCAAGGGCAAAAGCCACCAAAGCCTGTGGACTTGCAAAGTCGGTATCACCAGTGAGCTGATTCACAATCGTCACCGTAACGGTCGATACAGCTTCAAGCGGATTGATATGCAATAGCGGGCTGTTACCTGCGGCCAATACCACAATCATGGTTTCACCAATCGCACGAGATGCCGCGAGCAAAAATGCACCAATAATACCGGGTAGTGCAGCTGGCAAGACCACCTGACGGATGGTTTCCGATTTGGTTGCACCCAAACCTAAAGAGCCATCACGAAGTGCGCGAGGAACTTGGGTAATAATGTCATCTGAAAGTGAAGAAACAAACGGAATGATCATGATACCCATAACGAAACCGGCTGTAAGTGCGCTGGTTGCGGTGATATTAAGACCAATCATTTCACCTGCTTCTTTAAAGAACGGCCCAATCACCATCAGTGCAAACACACCATATACAATGGTGGGAATACCAGCCAGAATCTCGATGGTTGGTTTTGCCCATGAGCGCAGCGTTGAAGATGCATACTCAGATAAGTAAATCGCAATCATCAGGCCTAGCGGAACAGACACCAATAGTGCAATACCACTCACCATTAGGGTGCCCCAGAGTAAAGGCAACAGGCCATAACTCCCTTCGGCATTCCCTGATGTGCTAAAGCCCGGATTCCATTCGGTACCGAAGAAGAAATCAAAGGGACTAACAAAACTGAAAAAGCGTAATGCCTCACTAAACATCGACATTACAATGCCCAAAGTAGTTAAAATCGCCACACCTGAACACAGCGCCAAGGTAATGTTAATCACACGCTCGACTTTGTTTCGCGCACGGTAGCTTTGACCGATGCGTTTCTTGGCAAAAAGAAGGCCTGCAATAGCAGCACACAACACCACAGCCAGCTTGGCATAAGAGCCAATGGTCTGGAATTTTGCCAGTTGCTGCGCTGCAGCCAGCTCATATGCGGTAGGCTGATCGGTTACTCCAAAACCTGATGCAATGGCTTTTACACGATTGAGCAGCACTTCAACACTGGCTTGATCCATACCTGCATAAATGGAAGCAGGTACCTGATTGAGTACAATTTGTTTTAAAAAATGCGGTTCAGCAATATTCCAAACAATTAAAATTAAAAACGCAGGGATACCACACCATAACGCCACCAGCGCACCGTAATAACCCGGGCGTGAGTGCAATAACGCGGAATTATTTCCCTTACCTGCTAGGCTACGGCTTTTAGATAACCCGATTTGATAAGCTATAGCAATCAAAGCCAATAGCACGCCAATCAATAGCAGATTCATGTAATCTCCACCGTTTTTTCAATTTTGATTCTTTGAAAAAACTTTGCTAGAAAAAAGCTGATGGTGTTGTTGAATCACCATCAGCTTTCCAATGTTAAACAAATTACTTAACTGATTTACCCGCTTTAAAGTCTGCCAAGACTTTTGCACGCTCTGAATCAGACATTGAAATCAAACCCGCTTTCTCAAGTTTAGAACCTTTACCCGAGGTTTTCTTGTTGATAAAGAACTCAACGTATTGTGGTAAACCTTTGATTGATTTTAAGTGTTCACCTTTTACATAGAAGAACAACGGACGAGAAACTGGGTAGCTGCCATTCAAAATGGTTTTTTCAGATGGTGCCACGTTATTTACAGTTGCAACACGTAGCTTGTCACGGTTTTGATCGTAGAAACCTAAACCAAATACACCCACCGCACTTGGTGATGTTTTAAGGCGCGCAAGTGTTTCTGTGTAGTCGCCTGAAATTTCGATCACACGTCCGTCTTTACGGAATGCCGAACATGCTTTCTTCTGGTCGTCTTTATCTAACTTCTTGAAATATTCGTATGATTCACAGCCTGCTTCAACCATTTTTTCTTGGAACACTTCACGTGTACCGTGGTTAGACGCTGGAATGACTAAAGTAATCGGTTCGTTTGGAAGCGATTTGTCAATTTGATTCCAACGTGTATACGGGTTTGGAACCAACTGACCATTCGACGGAAGTTTTTCTGCCAATGCAGCGAAAACAAAAGCTGGTTTAAGTTTGTAAGCCGGTTTAGATGAGTTCGATGCAAACACGATACCGTCGTAACCAATTTTGATTTCTTGGACTTGATTTACGCCAGATTTTTTACATGCTGCCAACTCAGTATCTTTAATTTTACGAGATGCATTCGCGATATCAATGGTGTTGTCGCCCACGCCTTGACAAAACTGCTTTAAGCCGCCTGAAGTACCGCCTGAGCCTACTACAGGTGTTTTAAATTGAGGGAATGTATTACCAAATTCTTCTGCCACAATACTTGCATATGGCAATACGGTAGAAGATCCTGCAATCTGAATCGTGTCGCGGGCTGCATTTGCAGCTGTCGCTAAAGTTGCCCCAGATACTGCTAATGCGATGGCGATGTGACGTGGATTTAAGCGCATTCTGTTTTCTCTCATTTGTGCAATTTAATGACAACGCTTTCTTTATTTAAGTGTTGTACTTTGGTTAACTGCATTCTGAGCAGATAATATGACAATTAAGTGACAACTTTATGACGCTTTTATGATGATAAATTTTTATTGTCATTTTTTTCAATCAAACAGAATCTGCGCTTAATTTATTGTTAATGTAAAAATATTTTTAAAATCAAGGATTCGCTCAGAACACCATCAAATGGCTGAATTTCACTCAACTCAGAACTCTCAATTAGGGATCAAGGCTGCTTGGTCAAATATTCATGTTTTGTGACATGTTGCGAAAAAAAATCGCGATAATCGCGTCGATGTGAATGTATCTGCGCGTGCGGCTGCACTTCCTGCATGCTGTGTAAGCAGCGCTGTGCTAACTCGATGTAAGTTTGTGTTCCCTGCTGTTTCCAGTTTTTTTCTGCCTCAGTTAATTCTCGAATGACCTTGGCTGGGCTACCTACCAGCATCACATTCGCAGGTACTTGCATCTTTGCCTTTACCAAACTGTGCGCGCCTACAATTGTATTTTCCCCAATAACAGCCCCGTCAAGAATGACGCTGTGCATACCAATCAAAACATTATGATGCAATGTACAACCATGTAATATCGCACCATGACCCACATGCGCGCGCTCTGCAACTTGGGTAATACTGTTTGGAAAACCATGAATCACGCACGCATCTTGGATGTTGGCATTGGCCTGTACATGAATGCGACCAAAGTCGGCACGCAGTGAGGCAAGCGGCCCAACATACACGCCGTCTTCAATAATCACATCCCCAATCAATACCGCAGTAGGATGCACATAGGCATGCGGACTAATCACAGGAATCACATCATCAATTGAATAACACGGCATCACTTTGCTCCATTACATGAAACAGCCATTACACTTAGGCAACAGGCTCATTTTTTTCCAGAACCAGTCCACCAAAGCGCTTATAAAACTGCGGATGCGCTGACGGCATCGCCCCTTCTGATGTGCGTGCAGTATGCAAAAAGAAGCTTTCTGCCTCATGAAACACCAGTTGATATAAGTTGCCAGTCAGGTTACGTGCATTGAGTGATAGCCAGTGAGACGGCAGCAGCTCAAATGGTAAATTTGGATCTTTCAGTAAAATACGGCGATATTGGTGAATCAATAAAATACGGATTTGAAACGCCTGCAATGGATCTAGTGCATCTTCATTTTCAATGATACCGAGTAGCTCACGAAAATCACCAATAAACTTTCCATAGCGCTCATGTAACTCCTGAACTGGCCAATTACTTTCGACCATACGTTTTACAGTTTGGTTCGATTCTTGCCACAATTTAAGTGTTTGCGCTTTAAAAATGACCACCTGATCGGTCATGCTCAAATTCATGAGTAAGCTTTGCAGTTTTAAATGATCACACCCTGGATAAGCCATCAGATTTGTCGCAATATTGGCAAAACCCAACCACTCCAGCTCTTTTTTTAGTTGAATCTTATTTTCAATTTCTACCGAACTGAGCAGAACCAAATCCCATTGCTGATCCCATTCATGGTGGCTCAGGCTATAAATTTTTTGGTCTGCATTGATAAAGCGCTGACGGCTACTTTCAGTAATTCGATAATAACTGGTACGACCAACTTTCTCGGAAACCAGCCAACCATTTTTGACCAGACGAAATACGGCGGTACGAACAGAACGTTCATTTACACCCAAGGTTTCAATGAGCTGTATCAAACTGGCCAGACTGATCATTCCTCCACGGTGAAAAATACAATCACCAAAAATAGTCATGATCAGTGAGGTGACACTTAAAGCTTCTTTCTGAACGAATTCATCGATAATTTGTTTTAATTTCTGATTCATTTCGTTTCTTACACCTTGTTTAGAAAAAAATGATCCATCCCATGACGGATCATTTTGATTGAATTACGCCGATTTTCGGGTATCGAACACACGCTGAGCCTTACCTTCGGAGCGAGGTAAACTTCCCTCACATAAAATCTCGACTTTTACTGAAATTCCCACCATGGTTTTGATCCGATTTTGCAATTGTACGCACAGTTGGGGCGCCAACGCGTCACTAAGCTCACTTCGCATTTCAGCACGAATATGCAAGGTATCCAAGTGACCATGTTTACAAATCTGGATCTGATAATTTGGCACCAATTGCGGAATATGTAAAATCTGTTCCTCAATTTGTGATGGAAACACATTTACACCACGAATAATCATCATATCGTCACTGCGCCCAATAATTTTATCCATTCGGCGCATTGTGCGTGCTGTGCCGGGTAAAAGACGGGTCAAATCACGCGTACGGTAACGAATCACCGGCATTCCCTCTTTGGTAATCGTGGTAAAGACCAGCTCACCTAATTCGCCATCTGGCAAAACCTCACCTGTTTCTGGATGTATAATTTCCGGATAAAAATGATCTTCCCAAATGGTTGGTCCATCTTTACTTTCCAGACATTCCATTGCCACACCAGGACCCATCACCTCAGACAATCCGTAGATATCGAGTGCATCAATACCCAAGCGCTGTTCGATTTCATGGCGCATTTCATTGGTCCACGGCTCTGCTCCAAATATGCCCGTCTTGATTGAGCACGCTCTGGCATTGCCCATTTGCTTTTCAAGCCCTTCAATAATATTCAGGCAATAAGATGGCGTCACCATAAGTGCAGTTGGCTTAAAATCTTGAATCAATTGTACCTGACGTTCGGTTTGACCTCCCGACATCGGGATGACGGTAGCGCCTAAACGCTCAGCACCATAATGGGCACCTAGCCCACCTGTAAACAGGCCATAGCCGTAGGAAACCTGTATCACATCCTTTGCAGTCAATCCGGCAGCGCGCAAAGAACGTGCCACGACATCTGCCCATAAATGAATATCTTGCTGGGTGTAACCAACCACAGTGGGTTGTCCCGTTGTACCTGAAGAGGCATGCACACGCACAATTTGTTCTTGTGGCACCGCAAACATTCCAAACGGATAATTGTCACGTAGGTCTTTTTTTGTAGTAAATGGAAATTTTGCCAAATCTTCCAATTGTTTAAAATCGTTGGGATGTACACCTGCTTCATCAAACTTTTTTTGGTACGCTGGACTGTTTTGGTAGGCGTGACGCAATGTTTTTTGCATACGCTCAAACTGTACACTGCGCAATTCATCGATTGAGGCTGTTTCAATCGCATCTAATGCATTCTTATTCACCGTCTGGCTCCTCAGTCATCCTGACTGCTATTTATCTCGATCATGCGAGTTGTTGTCATCAATTCAATCGTCATTGGTATTAGGTTATAGCCAAAAAACATAAGCACAAACCGAATCTCGTACATTTTGATTTAGACCATTTCATCGTTATGGAATGTCATTTGGGCTACAGTATCGTGTTTTTCATTCATTGTTGCATGTGCAAAGCTTTACAATTTACTAGCAGCCAGAATACTGCGGCACACGTTTTTGCATAAACGCCTGCACGCCCTCGCGGTAATCATTTGAGCGACCTGCAAGGCGTTGATAATCACGCTCTAAAAGTAGCTGTGTTTCAAGTGGGTTATGCGCCGAGGCATGGATTGCTTTTTTAATTAGCGACAAACCATACGTCGGTTGCTTGGCCAAATGCTCAGCCAGATCTGTGGTGGTCTGCTGTAATTGATCATCGGGTACGACCTGCCAGATCATGCCGAGTTCAAGCGCACGTTGTGCCGTCACTTTATCGCCCAGCATTGCCAGTCCCATGGCTTGTGCTCGACCAACCAAACGAGGTAAAAACCATGTGCCACCTGAGTCCGGTACCAGTCCCAAGCGACAAAATGCTTGTATAAAGGTGGCAGATTCAGCCGCAACCACAATATCACATGCCAACGCGATATTGGCACCTGCACCCGCAGCCACACCATTTACCGCACAAATCACTGGTTTTGGCATTTCGGTAATGCACTGAATCAGCGGGTTGTAATATTTTTCAATCGATAAACCTAGATCGGGCGCATCGGCATCTGGATCGACCACGCGATCATTGAGGTCTTGTCCGGCACAAAATCCTCGGCCATATCCTGTGATTACCACGGCGCGAATCTGGGGATTTTGGGTCCATTGCTGCATCACTTTTGATACCTCATGATGCATAGTTTCGTTAAAGCTGTTGAGTTGCTGTGGTCGGTTTAAGGTGAGATAACCCACCGCATTGTGTTCTTGCACAATTATGGTTTGAAATTCCATTTTACTCTCCAATTTTCTGATTCTTGTTTCATCCGGTCTTTTATTCAGGGCATCAGGCATGCTTTTAAGCAAACCTGAGCGATTTATTCATCAAAACTCATTCTGACATTTGCGCTGATTGGCCGTGCCTGACAACTCAATACATACCCTTTTGCAATTTCCTCTGGCTCCAGACTGTAGTTAAGTGTCATTTCCACCTCACCGCTGAGCACCTTGCATTTGCAGGTTGCACATACGCCGCCTTTACAGGCATAAGGCAAATCGGCTCCAGCACGCAAAGCTGCATCTAAAATACTGTCATCTTCTTTGCTCACCTCAATCAGTAGCTCTCGACCATCTAATATAATATTGACGCTTTCTTCGCTGCGCTGTTCGATCTGCTCACGAGACAAAGACGCGGATGTGCCCGTATTAAAGCGTTCAGTATGAATTTTTTCTGACGCGATACCCAGTTTGGGCAAGTAGGTCTCAATCGCATCGAGCATACTTTCAGGGCCACAGGCAAAACAGTGATCGGCATCGCTTGGAATCAATCCGGCAGTGGCCAATTGCTGTAGCTTGACAGCATCGATACGACCATTAAAAATCTCGCTGTCGTTGAACTCTCTTGAAAATACATTGATCAGTTGCATACGACCTTTAAATGCATCTTTCAAATCCATAATTTGCTCTGAAAACATGGTCTGTTTCCAAGATCGATTGCCATAAATCAAGGTAACAAATGCATCAGGTTGATGCTTCAACACCGATTTGATAATAGATAAGATTGGTGTGATTCCACTACCAGCCGCGATGCATAAAAAGTGACGACCACCCGCTTTTGCGGCTTTTTGAAAAAAAACGCCTTGTGGTGGCATTACATCGAGTATATCCCCAACATGCAAATGTTCATTGGCCCAAGTCGAGAATTGCCCCTGATCAATTTTTTTGATGGCAATACTCAAATCTTCATCATGATCGCTGCAAATCGAATAACAACGGCGTAGTTCACCTTGCTCGCTTTGATGGCGAATCGTTAAATGCTGACCCGGCATATAATCAAATGCGTGCTTTTGATCATCTTGCAAATCAAAGGAAATACAAATCGATTGCTCGGTTGGATACTGTATTGCTTTAATGGTGAGCGGAATAAACGGGTTCATATCAAAATTCCTTTTTAGCGTGACGCTATTTTTATTGTTTGTTTAAGCGTCAGATACATTTAAAGTAATCAAAAGGCTCGAGGCAGCTTTGACATTTGTATAACGCTTTACATGCGGTTGAACCAAATTCACTGACTAATCTGGTGTGACGGCTATGGCAATGTGGACACTCGATGCCATCTTGCAAAGCGACATGCGTGCCACACTGGTGAGCATCACCTTGTGGCGGTGCAATGCCGTAAGCTCTAAGCTTGCGCTTGCCTGTATCTGTCATCCAATCTGTCGTCCATGCTTGACTCAGATCGATCACCACCTGCGCCGGTGATAAACCCTGCTGCTCAAATGCCGATAATATCTCAGCCTTGAGTAAATCCGTTGCTGGGCAACCACTATAGGTTGGCGTGAGCTTGATGATAATCTCGTCTTGATTATTGATTTCAACGCCCCGGATCATGCCTAAATCGATAATTGAAAGCACTGGAATCTCTGGATCTGAAATCTGCGACAATATGTCCCAGCAAGTATCGTTGAGTAATCGAATCTGTTTCACGTCATACCTCCTGTATATGGCTGTTTTACCACACCATATTTGGATAACTACGCTGCATATATTGCATTTCTGCCAGTACATAACCCAGATGCTCGGTATGCAAGCCCTGCTTGGCTCCACGACGATACGCACCCAATTCAGGTATTTGTAAGCCCAAACGTGTAAGCTCTTCGGTTACGCGTGTTTGCCAGATATGTTTTAGCGGTGCAAGATCTGGAATGATTTCTGCCTCGACCAGTGAATGTTCTTCTGGGGTCAGATCAAAAAGCTCATCGGTAAAGCGCCAAAGCTGAGCGAGTCCATGTTGGATTTTCTCATGTGCAGTTGTTGTACCCAGACTCAAGCGCTCCATCCATGTGCTTGAAAAACGCTGATGATAATTCACCTCTTTGAGTGATTTGACTGCAAATGCTGCAAGCCCTTCATGCTTACTCTCACTTAAGGCGCGAAAAAGCAGTGCATGATAATGATCCATCAACCATTGTCTGACGATGGTTTGCCCAAAATCGCCATTCGGTTGCTCGGTCAGCAATAAGTTGCGATACTCTCGCTCATGACGAAAATAAGCCAGACGGTCTTCATCGCGTCCTTGTCCTTCAATTTCTCCCGCCAGACTCAATACAGTACGTGCCTGACCCAATAAATCTAGACCAATATTGGCAAGTGCAATATCAAGCTCTAGTTCAGGTGCATGACCACACCACTCAGACAAGCGATGAGATAAAATTAAATGACTGTCGCCAATGTGCAGCAAAAACTGTGAAAATACTGAAGCATTCATAGGTGGTCTCCGAATTACATGTGCTCAATACCATCGGGAATGGTATAGAAGGTCGGATGACGGTAGACTTTGTCTTGTGACGGTTCAAAAAATTCTGGCTTCTCTTCAGGTTGAGATGAACGAATTAACTCAGACTTCACCACCCAAATACTCGTTCCTTCATTACGCCGCGTATAAACATCACGTGCATTTTGAAGCGCCACTTCGTCATCAGGTGCGCGTAAACTGCCAACATGCCGGTGACTTAAACCTTGTTTGCTGCGAATAAACACTTCATACAATGACCAGTTATTTTTATATTCCATGATTGTTATTCCTTGTTTTCCTATTGGTGCTTTCGCTCAGTTATGCAACTTCAGCAGTTTGTTTTTGTGCATAAACCGCTGCAGACTCTCGTACCCACTGGCCGTCTTCCCATGCTTTACGGCGTGCTGCTAGACGCTCCTGATTACAAGGTCCTTTTCCTGCGATCACTGCATTAAATTCATCCCAATTAATTTCGCCAAACTCATAATGCTGGGTGCTTTCATTCCACTTTACTTTCGGATCCGGAACAGTCAGACCAAGCTGATGAACCTGCGGTACGGTGTTATCGATAAATTTTTGTCGTAACTCGTCGTTACTAAAGAGTTTAATTTTCCAGAACATGCTCTGAGCACTATTGGGCGAGTTGTCGTCGCTTGGGCCAAACATCATCAAGGCTGGCCACCAGAAACGATTAACCGCATCTTGTGCCATTTGTTTTTGTTCTTCAGTACCATTTGCCAGTTGCATCATGGCTTCAAAGCCTTGGCGCTGATGAAAGCTTTCTTCTTTACAAATGCGAACCATGGCACGTGCATAAGGCCCGTACGAGGTTCTACATAGCGCGACCTGATTGACAATTGCTGCACCATCGACAAGCCAGCCAATGGCTGCCACATCTGCCCAAGTCAGCGTCGGATAGTTAAAAATTGAAGAATACTTCATTTTCCCATCGATCAGCTTTTGTATCATGTCATCACGATCTGCACCGAGTGTTTCGGCCGCACTGTATAAGTAGAGCCCATGACCAGCTTCATCTTGAACTTTCGCCAGCAACACTGCTTTACGTTTGAGCGTGGGTGCCCGTGTGATCCAGTTCCCTTCTGGCAACATACCCACCACCTCAGAGTGACCATGCTGACCAATCTGACGAATCAAGGTTTTGCGATATGCGTCGGGCATCCAGTCTTTGGGCTCAATAAAAGAGTCTTGTTTTATGCACTGATCAAACCGTTCCTGTTGTGTGCTCATGATTCACTTACTCGTCAAAAGTATCCATACACCTAAGTTAATTTGATACAAAATAAAAATCAATATTAATTTTTAGTATCATTTATTTTTTAAAATGAAACTTGATCAAGATCTTGTTTTATATTAATTTTATTTTTTAAATATTTTTACAACAGCGAATTTTAATTGACTTTTATATAGCTCTATTAGAAATTAAGTAACGCAATAATTAAAAAATGAATGAAAACGTATCATAAATGGAGTTTAACTATGTACCTGGTTGATTCAGACGCGCATGTTTCTGCACATTCAGAGCCAAATGTATCACTTGCGCCCGCATTAAGTTCATTGGTGTGTGGTGAATCCTACACCTCAGATACCAATACTCGCACAGTGCATCATGCTATTACCGGTGCTGCTATTTATCGGGTGAGTAGTGATGGTCTAAATGTTCAAGCTGTAGTGGATTATGCAAAACAACATGGTGCAGTACTTGCGAAATGGACATTTCATCAACGTGCGAATGCGCTTAAAAAGGTGGCGCAATATTTACTTGATCGTAAAGAACACTATTACACATTGGCACAAGCCACGGGATGTACCCGTAAAGATGCTTGGATTGATATCGAAGGCGGTATCGGCACACTTTTTGCGTATTCTAGCCTCGTTCGACGCGAGCTAAGCGATGCTACAACATTGGTCGAAGATGCGTGGATTCCACTATCAAAAAAAGGCAACTTTGGTGCTAAACATATTTGGCATCCCAAAGCTGGCGTTGCGCTACACATCAATGCGTTTAACTTTCCTATCTGGGGGATGTTAGAAAAAATTGCGCCAACGTTACTGGCAGGTATACCTTGTATTGTGAAACCCGCCACAGAAGGTGCCGCTTTAACCCATGCGGTTGTACAGGATATCTTGGCGAGCGGATACTTACCCGATGGTGCTTTACAACTCATTTGCGGGCAGATCCATGACTTACTTGATCATTTAAATGCTCAAGATACCGTTACATTTACGGGTTCTGCACAAACTGGGCAGCAGCTCAGAGCGCATCCACATTTAAATCGTCATTCAATTCCTTTTAGCATGGAAGCCGATTCAATCAATAGCGCCATCTTGACTGAAGATTGTAGTGAAGCCACTATTGCACTTTTTGTACAGCAAGTGGTCAATGAAATGACCAGTAAAGCAGGCCAGAAATGTACCGCCATTCGACGTGCTTTTGTACCTAAAGCCGTGCTAGAGACAGTTCAACAGCAGCTCATCGAGCAACTGAAAAAGGTTGTGGTTGGAGACCCTATTCAAGCAGAGGTTACCATGGGCGCTTTGGCCAGCAAAAAACAGCAGCAAGACGTTGCAGCTCGTGTTGAAGTATTGGCTCAAGAAGCGCAAATTGTGTTTGGAAGTCACTTGCGTAATGATTGTCTAATTCATGCCGAAGATGCCACATTAGGTGCCTTTTACCCACCAACACTACTGCTGTGCAATGATCCTATTCAAACCACATCTATACACGAGACAGAGGCCTTTGGCCCCGTATGTACCCTCATGCCGTACGATAATCTGGAGCAATTGGCCGTACTGGTTGCCAAAGGTGCAGGTAGCTTAGTCGCGTCAGTGGTACGTGAAAGTCATCAAAATATTGAAGCGCTGATTGCAAAAATTGCGCCATGGCATGGCCGAATTCATATTTTAGATCAGGAAAGTGCTAAAGAAAGTACCGGTCATGGCTCTCCATTGCCTCAATTGGTACATGGCGGTCCAGGGCGTGCGGGTGGAGGTGAAGAACTGGGTGGCCTACGTGCGGTGAAACACTATATGCAACGTACAGCCATACAAGGATCGCCAAATGCAGTCACCCAACTGGGGCAAAGCTGGACAGCAGGCGCCCATATTGTGGAAGATCGCGTTCATCCGTTCCGAAAAACATTTGATGAGCTAGAAATAGGTGAGCGTTTAAAAACTGCACGCCGTACCGTGACTGAAGCCGATATTGTCAATTTTGCTTGCTTAAGTGGCGATCATTTTTATGCGCATATGGATCAAATTGCAGCCAAAGACTCATTGTTTGGTGAGCGCGTGGCACATGGCTACTTTATTGTCTCCGCTGCTGCGGGGTTATTTGTCGATGCAGCTCCCGGGCCAGTAATTGCCAATTACGGTATGGACAATTTACGCTTTGTCGAGCCTGTAAAAATTGGCGATACCATTCAAGTTGAGTTGACCTGTAAACAAAAAACCCCGAAAACACTCACCGACCCAACGCAAAAACCGCACGGTGTGGTGGTCTGGGACATTAAAGTAAAAAATCAACGCGAAGAGCTGGTGGCAACCTACGATATTTTAACGCTGGTTGAACGTGCAACTTAAATAAAAGACTGGTCTGCAACACTGAGAGGTGCAGATCAGCTGATGATATCCATGAAAAAAGAGTTCGAAAGCGAACTCTTTTTTTGTCTGCTGTGCTTATGAATGCGTTTGAGCTTCAGCCGTCAAGATGTCTTTTTTACGGTATTTAAGCTGATACACCACTCCCAGCACGATCAACCAGATAGGGACCAGCATTACGGCAAGTCGCATATCCGGCGTGATACTCATAATGATCAGGATACCAAAAATAAAGGCAATCGTTAAATAGTTACTCCATGGACTCATGATGCTTTGAAACGTCGTTTGATGATGTCGTTGCTGCATCGCTTTTCGAAATTTCAGATGTGTCCAAGAAATCATGAGCCAGTTGACCACTAACGCTGCGACCACCAGCATCATCAAAAATTGAAAGGCTTTGCCTGGCATTAAGTAATTAATTAATACGCAAAGCGCTGTAATAGACGCTGAAACACCAGCAGCATATACCGGAATACCACGGCGATTCACTCGTTGTAGTACTCGTGGCGCATTACCTTGCATGGCCAAACCGTGCAGCATTCGACTGTTACAGTAAATACAACTGTTATATACCGAGATTGCAGCCACCAACACCACAAAATTTAAAACATTGGCGACACCGTGGCTGTTTAGCGACTGAAAAATCAAAACAAAAGGACTACCGCCTTGAGCCAACTGATTCCATGGAAATAAGCACAGCAAAACTCCGATCGCACCAATATAAAAAATCAGAATACGATACACAATTTGATTGACCGCTTTAGGAATAGTCTTGGATGGATTTTTGGTTTCCGCCGCCGTAATACCAATCAGCTCTAATCCACCAAAGGCAAACATGATAATGGCCAAGGACATGATAAAGCCTTGGATTCCATTTGGAAAAAAGCCACCAAATTGCCAGAGATTGGCCACGCTGGCCTGAGGTCCAGCATCGCCTGATATCAACAAATATAAACCGAAGAAGATCATGCTTAAAATCGCAATAATCTTGATACAGGAAAATAAAAACTCAGATTCACCAAAAAAACGTACATTGATGAGGTTTATGGCATTAATGGCAATAAAGAAAAAAAGCGCTGTGATCCATGTGGGTAATTCGGGCAACCAAAACTGTACGAAGGTACCAATTGCACTCAATTCAGCCATGCTGACCAACACGTATAGCACCCAGTAATTCCAGCCAGACATAAAACCGGCCATTGGGCCCCAGTATTTGTTAGCAAAATAGCTAAAAGACCCACTGACCGGTTCCTCGACAACCATTTCACCCAAGTGTCGCATAATCAGAAATGCAATGATGCCTGCGATTGCATAACCCAGTAAAACCGATGGCCCTGCCAACTTAATGGTTTGTGAAATACCTAAAAATAGCCCTGTCCCTACGGCTCCTCCTAGAGCAATTAACTGAATATGCCGATTCGATAATCCTTGTTTTAACTCGTTCGTTTGTTGTGCTTCCATTACTGTGCTCCATGGTTCAATTTGCACACTCCTGTGCGTTCCTTTGAATCTTTTACGATGTGAATTTGAATAATAAAGTTCTTATGAATATCCTTTAAACGATTGATCTCAATAAAAAAAAGACACTGTGGTGATTGGTTATCGCACAGTGTCCTGATAGTCTTTTATTTATAGGTGCCGACCGGGCTGAGTATATCGGCGGTCTTTGGTTTGAGTTGTTGATAGCTATAATGACCATAATCGTATTGCGCCACTACATCGGCAAATTTGGTCAGACTGGCTGGTGCATCCATTACAGGAAGTTTAAGCTCAATCAGCGCCAACGTTTGGCTCGACTCAAGCTGATCCAGTACTGTATGCAACTGCCCTACTGTCTCGACGATATGTGTGCTGTAGGCATCTGCTCCATTAAACACCCGCATTAGTTCGGTATAGTTCCAGTTTTGGATATCGTTATACGATGATTTTTCGCCAAGAATTAAACGCTCAATGGTGTACCCCCCGTTATTTAAAACAAAAATAATCGGTTTGAGTTTTTGACGTACTATTGTGGAAAGCTCTTGTACAGTTAACTGGATTGAACCATCACCAATAAATAAAATATGGCGGCGTTTTGGCTGGGCTAGCATGCTGCCCAGTAACGCAGGTAATGTATAGCCGATTGATCCCCAGATTGGCTGCGCAATATAATCAGCAGTCGCGGGTAAACAAATACCAGAAATAGAGGAATTGGAAGTGCCAACCTCTCCTATAATCACATCATTGGCTTTGAAAAAGCCTGACATCGCACGCCATAGCGCAGCTTGAGTCAGCGAATCTTGTTCTGAATATTCTGGCGCTTGAACCGAGGGAGCTGAACAACTCTTTGGTTCACGTTCACGGGTTTTTAATCGCTGTAATAATGCAGTTAAAAATTCAGCGATTTCAATTCCGGCAAAGTTACGATCATAAATCGTCAGATCGTATTGTTTTAAATCAATGTAGCGATCTTTGCGAATCTGATGTGAAAAAAAGCCAGTCCCAACATCACTAAAACGCGCACCAACTCCAATCAGGCAGTCGGACTGCTCAATGATCTCTTTAGTTTTGGGTTGGCTTGCACTTCCAGCATAAATTCCTGCATACAAATCTGATGACTCATCAATTACATTTTTTGCGGTACAAAGACACGCGTAAGGAATATTGTATTTTTCCGCAATTTGAGCCAAAACTTTACCTAAACCATACACCTTGGCGGTTTGATCGATCAGAAATGCTGGACGTTTGGCCGAATAAAGCTCAGCACAAAACTCATTTAATGCCAGTTCTAAAAGCTGCGGATCACTTTTTGGAATGCGTTTATCGAGTGGCTTTGCATCAACATCAATTTTGATATGAGTGATATCGGAAGGTAATTGAATATAGACTGGACGGCGCGAGATCAAACATTGCTTGAGCACACGATCAATTTCAAAAGCTGCATTTTCTGGAGTAAGACGAGTTTGTGCAACAGTAAACTCTTTCATGCAGTTCATAATATTGTCGTAATTACCATCAACCAAGGTGTGATGAATTAACTCCCCTCGATTGACTGCATGCAGAGGTGGAATGCCCGAAATTAAGATCACAGGGACATTTTCAGCATAAGCACCAGCAATGCCATTGATTGCACTTAAATCACCCACACCATAAGTGGTCACAAGAGCAGCCACACCATTACTACGCGCGTAACCATCTGCCGCATAGGCGGCATTTAGCTCATTACAGTTTCCAATAAATTCTAGCGATGTATCTTCTTCGATTTGTTCTAGATACGACAGGTTGAAATCTCCGGGTAATCCGAATATATGATCTATTCCTAACTCGCTTAAACGTTGATTTAAAAATTGCCCAATCTCGATAAACATTGTTCTTCTCCTTGATACTATTTTTTTCGTCTCTATAAAAATAATAGGTGATCGACTCACTGATCTTCATGCATAATGGATACTAATTTTTATAAAAACGCACATTTTGTGTATCAAAAAAGGATTTGATGCAATGGATAAATTTGATTGGAAAATCATCAGTGCTTTACAGAAAAATGGACGGTTAACAAATCAGGAGATTGGTGATCTGATCGGTTTATCGGCATCGCAGTGCTCACGTCGCCGGCAAATACTTGAACAAAAAGGGATTATTTTAGGCTATACCGCGCGTATCGATCAGCAAGCTGTGGGGCTAGAAGTCACAGCGATGGTGCATATCAATTTGAGAATTCATGAGGCCAAATCTCAAATCACTTTTCTCGAGATGATCGAACATGAAGAAAAAATTCATGATTCTTTTTCTATCAGCGGTGATGCCGATTACATTTTAAAAGTCGTGGCAGAAAATCTTGAAGATCTTTCTAATTTTGTGACCGAGCGACTCCTGACTTGTGAAGCAATCGGGCATATCAAAACTTATATCGTGCTAAAAAAAGTGAAGGAACAGAATCAGTATTTAGGAAAAAATAAACGTCAGACTAGTCCACTGGCAGTTTAAGTCAATGTGTTAAAATCTTGCGTTGAAGATCATGTGCTAAAAATCTTGAGCTGCAAAGATTGGCGTAAAAAAACCCAGTCTAAACTGGGTTTTTTGATACGCATCGATTAATCAATTGCTGGAACATATGTACCTGAAGCAATTGCATCTTTAATGCGATCTGCTTCTTGCAATACAAATGACAAAAGATTTTGAACGTTTTCGAGTGTCGCAACCGGGCTTAACGTGGTCATTTTGAGCGACTGCACCTGACCCACTTTGGTCACACCAATATTGGCATCACCGCGTGCAAACAATTCATCTGCAACGTTTTGGTTCAGGGTATCAAGCAACTCAACCGGATAACCTTGCGGTACAACACGGAACAGTACAGATGCAAATTGTGGCTCAACCAACAACTCTAGGCCGTCAGTTGCCTTGATGTAATCTGCCACTTCACGCGTCAGTTTTACACCATGATCAATCATAGAGCCATAAAGTTCTTCACCAAGTGCCTCAATGGTCATCCAAAGCTTTAATGCATCGAAGCGACGCGTCGTTTGCAAAGACTTCGACACAAGATTGGGTACACCATGCTCTTCATCATAAGCTGAGTTTAAATACTCCGCTTCATAATGCATAAAGCGATAGTTGGCTTCATCTTTGAGCAAGAATGCGCCACAGCTGATGCTTTGGAAATAATGCTTATGGAAATCAAGCGTGATTGAATCAGACAATTCAATTCCAGCCAACATCTCGCGATAGTCGTTCGACAAAATCAGTGCACCACCCCATGCCGCATCGATATGCATCCACGCGCCATATTTTGTGGTGATGTCACGGATTTCTTTCAGCGGATCAATTGCACCAGCATCAGTTGTGCCTGCTGTTGCCACCACACACGCCACGATTTTGCCTTCGGCTTGCAAATGCGCCATGGTTTTTTCTAGTGCATCGACATCCATCTGAGCAAGCTCATTGACAGGCACCGTGACTACTGACTGAAAGCCCATGCCCATCATGGCCATGTTCTTTTGCACAGAAAAATGTGCATTTTCAGAACAAATGACTTTGATGTTACGCATTGCTTCGGCAGGAATACCATCACGCTGAACAGACCACGGCTGACCATTTTCGTCTGTAAAGTTTTTAGCAATTGCCCAGTCACGCGCCAGTAGCACACCCATCAGGTTCGATTGCGTGCCACCTGAGGTGAATACGCCAGCTTGACCTGATCCGTAGCCTACTTTTTTACGTAACCAATCAATCAACTGAACTTCCATCAATGAACCCGCAGGGCTTTGATCCCATGAGTCCATCGATTGATTGGTTGCATTGATCAAGACTTCTGCGATCTGGCTGGTCACCATTGTTGGACAATGTAAATGTGCCAACGAATACGGATGGTGTACTTTCAAGCTTTTATTTAAGAAAAGCTCAACTATGCGTTCAAGAGACTGATGTAAACCCAATCCGTCTTTAGATGGATTAAAGGCAATTGCCGAACGCAATTCCTTGATACTTCCACCTGTATACATCTTGTCGTTTTGTAGCCATGCTGCAACAGCTTTTACAGCGTCGTCCATTGCTGACTGATAGTCAGCAATGGATGCAGCATCGTTACAGAGCAACGCTTTACGGTGTTCTGCAAAATCAACCATGGATTATTCGCCTCGAACTGCTTTGAGTGCATCCGCCAATGCTTTTTTGAAGCGTTCAATGACTTGAACACATTCATCTTGATTGATAATCAGCGGGCAAAGTAAACGGATCACAGTACCGTTACGACCACCTTTTTCAAGCAGTAACTTATGGTTAAAACATGCAGTTTGAATCGCTGCGGCCAGTTGTGCATCGGCAGGCAATGAACCCATATGATCTGCTGGTTTACGTTCGTCGACAATCTCGACACCCACCATCAAACCACGGCCACGCACGTTACCGATACATGGGAATTCTTGTGCCAGCTTTTTCAGCTCTGCTTGTAGAAATTCACCACGCTCATGTGCATTTTGAGCAAGCTTGTCATTTTTGATGGTATCTAAAACAACCAAGCCTGTACCCATTGCTAACTGGTTACCACGGAATGTTCCAGTATGACCAGCAGGTTGCCATGCATCGAATTTGCGCTTGATACCGAGTACAGCAAGCGGTAAACCACCACCCACTGCTTTAGACATCACCACAACATCAGGCTCGATCCCTGCGTGTTCGAATGCAAACATTTTACCTGAACGGCCAAAGCCTGCTTGAACTTCATCTAAAATCAATACGATGTTGTGACGCTCAGTCACTTCACGGATTTTTTGCAACCATTTTACTGGTGCAGTCACCACGCCGCCTTCACCTTGAATTGCTTCAAGAATGACAGCTGCAGGCTTGGTTACGCCGCTTTCAACATCTTCAATAAAGTTTTCGAAGTAGTAAGTGAGTGCATCGACACCCGCTTCACCACCTAAACCAAGTGGGCAACGATATTCATGCGGATACGGCATGAACTGCACGCCCGGCATTAAATTATTCACTGCATTTTTCGCACTTAAGTTACCAGTCATTGCAAGTGAACCATGGGTCATACCATGGTAGCCACCTGAAAAACTGATCACTGAACTGCGACCTGTATAGGTTTTCGCAAGTTTGATTGCTGCTTCAGTGGCATCTGCACCAGATGGACCACAGAACTGTAAGCAATATTCTTCTTTTCCACCTGGTAGAAAAGACAGCAATGCTTCAGTAAATGCATCTTTCAAAGGAGTTGTAAGATCCAAAGTATGCAATGGCAGACCACTTGCTAGCGTGTCTTGAATACTTTGAATAACAGCAGGGTGATTATGACCAAGAGCCAATGTCCCTGCCCCCGCTAAACAATCGAGGTATTGTGTACCTTCAACATCTGTAACCCAGCAACCTTGTGCACGAGCTATCGCAAGAGGTAACTTGCGCGGATAGCTACGAACATTTGATTCCATCTGACTTTGGCGAGTCAGGTAATATTCGTTGGTGGAATTGGTGGCAGGATTTACGGAATTAACGCTCATATCGGATTACCATCTCAGATAAGGGTTGAAAGAAATAAGTCTGGTGACTTGCGGTCCTTTGACTCGGTGCTTGTAGGATTCTAGTAAAACAGCGATTGCTTTTATGATACTAGGAGGGCGATGATACCCTTTTTTATATAAAAATAAAGACCTTTTGGCCTTTAATTTCATATAACTCGTCCAAAAAAAACGATCGTGTTTTCCCTTGCCTAAATTATCATCATACTATGTGACACCCTAAAGAAAACCCGCTTTTTTTTTCATCTAGAGTGTGATTTGTGTTTTTTTGAACTCTCGATATAAACCCTAACATTAAGCCTATGTATTTAAATAGAATTTATATCAATTAAAATTGCAAAATGATGCAAAGTATTACAAACTCACCACAAAAGCTTCTCAAAAAATATGAAACTAATTACTAAGATGTTTTCTAAGTAAAAAATAATTTTTACAACATACATTTTAAGGAATTTATATGCGTACTTTAGTACTCTCAGCATTGCTCCTTACAGGAACAATTTCGGGTTATGTTTCAGCGGCTGAACCTGAGGCTTTAAATTATAATGTCATCAATATTCAGTCAGATGCATCACGCCAAGTTTCAAATGATCAAATGCATGCCGTGCTATTTATTGAACGTAGTAACAAACAGCCAGCAGCACTGTCTACGCAAATTACACAAGCCATGAATCAAGGTTTAGCGATTGCGCGTAAATATCCACAAGTTAAGGTAGAAACAGGCACACAAACCACGTATCCAGTTTACGATAACGACAGCAGTAAGTTTAAAGAATGGCGTGGGCGCGCCGAAATCCGTCTTGAAAGCAAAGACTTTAAGGCAACCAGTCAGTTAATTTCTGAACTACAGCAAAACTTTCAAACTGAATCGATCAACTTCACTGTTTCCGATGAACAACGTAAAAAAGTTGAAAATGAGCTGATGATTGAAGCATCGAAGGGCTTTCAACAACGTGCACAAATGGTGAGTCAGGCATGGAACAAATCAGGATATAACCTTGTTAGTCTTAACCTGAACACCAGTAATTACGTGCCACAACCGATGATGATGCGTGCAAGCTTAGCCAAATTTTCAAATGCCGAAGCCGCACCTGCTCAGGATGTGGCTGCTGGAGAGTCAAAAATTACCGTAAATGCCAATGGTTCAATTCAATTGAAATAATCACTGTAATTACTCTAAATCAAAAAAAGCATGCCAGATTGATCTGGCATGCTTTTTTTACGAGTAAACCATTACTTTTTAAATGGAAACGCGTATTTCACGATACGTCCCAATACCTGACCATATTGTTTAAGCAGGCTGGCATTGTTGTAGTTAAGTCCATACTTTTTACATACAGCCTCGACTTTAGGTGCCATCTGACGATAACGACGTGCCGGAATATCTGGAAATAAGTGATGTTCAATCTGGTGGCTCAAGTGCCCAGTCAAAATATGAAACGCTTCTGAACCCGTCAAATTAGACGATCCACGAATCTGACGCATATACCAGTGACCACGGCTTTCGTCTTTCAGTACTGTTTTTGGAAATACTTCTACATCTTTAGTGAAGTGACCACAAAAAATAATACTAAAAGTCCAGACATTTCGCATACCGTTTGCCACCAGATTGCCTGTAAAGACTGGCAATGCCGCTGGGCCTGCAATCAATGGAAAAAACACATAGTCTTTAAACAATTGCTTGCCAATTTTCTTTTGTGTTGGTTTCCATTCTTCGACAAACTGTTTCCACGTTTTACGCTTATAAATGAGTTTACCAATTTCAAGATTTTGAATGGCCACGCCCCACTGAAACAACAGGCAGAACGGAATACTATAAATCGGTTGCAACAAAAAGCCGGGTTTCCAGCGTTGCTCTGGGAATAAACGCAATAAACCATAACCGATATCATCATCAATGCCTTTGATATTGGTGTATGTATGATGCTTAAAATTATGCGTCTGACGCCAGTTATCTGCTGTACCTACAGTGTCCCATTCATATGTCTGACCATTGAATTTCGGGTCATTCATCCAGTCGTATTGACCATGCATGACATTATGACCGAGCTCCATATTTTCCATAATTTTAGAAAAGCCTAGCAAGCCTGTACCTAAAATCCATGCTGGTGGGAACCAGCCTGCAAATAAACAGGCACGCCCGAGCACACTGCTGTAACGAATCGCAGAATAGACGCGACGGATATAACGTGCGTCTTTTTCACCAATATCATCCAAAACATCTTGTTTAATTTGGTCAAGTTCTTTCGCAAACGCCTCTAGTTCAGCGGCGGTTAATTCTCTATTTTTTGGATTTTTAAAAAATTCTAGTTTAACGGGTGCATTCATGGGAGTACTCACATTAAAGATCAATAACAAGATCAGATTTTGCCGAATTTACGCAAATTTTAAGCAAATTGTTTGGCTCAGCATTTTCGCTGGCATTGAGCAAGTTTTTGGTGGCGCCTGTGGCTTTTTGACACGCGCATTTGTTGCAAATTCCCATACGGCAACCATAAGTTGGTTTCACATTCGCCTGTTCGAGCCCAGCCAGAATCGACTGACCTTTCGGAATAGCAACGGTCTTATTGGATTGAGTGAGCGTTACATTGATAAAGCCTGTTTCATTGGTATCAATGGCACTCATACTGAATGCTTCGCTCATAAATACCTGTGCATGACCAAACAAGTCTTCGGCTGTTGCTACAAATCCTGAAGGACCACATGCATAAACTGTCGATTGCTCAAGATCATCAATTGCAGCAAGATGAGTCACATTTAAACGCGAATCATGCTCCTGATCTTGGGTATAAAATACATGAAATTTAAATAATGGATATTGTGCTGCCAATGCTTCAAATACATTTAAGAATGCAGCATCTTCGTGTCGCTTTACCCAGTACATCAAATCGACTGGCGTGTGCTGAAGCTGACTTTTGACCTGCATACCTTCAATCAAGCTCAACATTGGGGTAATACCGCTTCCCGCTGCAAGCATCACCACGCGTGACTGAGCAGGTATAAGCATGTCACCAAAAGGTTGACCCAGCTCGATCACCTGCCCCACCTGACTATCCTCGACCAACCAGCGGCTTACTATGCCATCAGCCACTTTTTTTACTGTCAGTACAAGGGTGTTGTCGCGCTCGGTCAAACTATAGTTACGCTCATAAAGACGGCCCTGCACCTTCACGCGAACAGGATGATGCTGTCCTGGCTGGCCAAGATTCACATGGCGGTTTGGCTTGAGTGTCAACGACACTGTATCAGCTGCAACGTTCTCTTTACGCACAATTTTTGCAAGAGCACGATGTGTAGACCAGATAGGATTGATTTTTTGAAGCCAGAAATCAGTCGCATGCGGGTCGAACACTGATTCGGTCAGTGAGCGTAAGAGTGTGTTTCTCTTGGAGATAGATTGCATGTTGATACTACTCGATGTGTCGCTTTTTTAATTATTATACACCTGTATATAAATTTGTATATACAGTTGTCCTTTTATTTACGTTTCAAATCGTAAGCTGCTGTGGTTATAATGAGATGAACTTACCAAACTCTTGCAAAATATGGCGTCAACTTCTCTTTCTCACGTGCTCGACAACCCTTCTCACAATCCCGAGATTTTTGAGAAAGCGCCAATTCGTACTGTGGGTCGTAAGGCAACCATCACTAAAGAAGAGTTATTTCAAGCCGCGCTGAACTTAATTGGCCCCGAAAAAAGTATATCGTCTTTAAGCTTAAGAGAAGTTGCACGCGAAGCTGGCATTGCACCCAATAGTTTTTATCGTCATTTTAGAGATATCGATGAACTGGCAATCGATTTGATTAATCGTGCTGGACTGGTGTTGCGCCAGATCATTCGTGAGTCACGCCTGCAAGCATCAAAGCAAAACAGTATTATCCGTAGCTCTGTTGAGGTGTTTATTCAGCAGCTCGATGCAGATGAAGGCAATTTAAGCTTGCTGCTTCGTGAAGCATATACTGGCTCAAAATCTTATAAAGAAGCAGTTGAACGGCAGCTCAATTTTTTCCAGCAAGAACTGCAAGAAGACTTGATCCGTCTTGAACGGCTTAATCATAGCCGTTTGTCACACCCCGATCTTGTGTCACGTGCCATCACCCAACTGGTGTTTACCATGGGTGCCAAAGTGCTTGACTTACCAATCGATGAACGAACAGCAATGGCTGAACAAACCATGATTATGATTCGCATGATTCTAGAAGGTGCAAGACACCTCGATGAAGCCAAAATACGTTAAGTGTGATGTCACAGGATGTGACGCTTTATTTATCGAACTTATACAAAAACTTTAAAAATCAAAACATTTCAGCGCGTATTTATCCATTAACCTAATGAAGTGTTTTTCGTAATCGACTTTTGAGTCGGTTGATGCTTTATAACAAAAAGAGGTTTTTCATGGCTAAGTCAACAAGCAGAGTACTTAAAGTATATACCCGCAACAACCTAGATGCAGCGGTTAAAGAATCTACAGTAAAAATCTTGAACCAGATTCTGGCTAACCTGATCGACCTTTCTCTCATCACCAAACAAGCGCACTGGAACATGCGCGGCAGTAACTTTATTGCCGTTCACGAAATGCTTGATACATTCAGAACGTCACTTATTACCCATCTAGACAACGTTGCAGAACGTTCGGTACAGATTGGCGGTACTGCTTATGGAACCACACAAGCTGTTTCCCAAACGTCGCACCTTAAGGCGTATCCAGTTGAAATCCATGATGTACAAGATCACTTGAAAGAACTTGCAGATCGCTATGGCGTAGTGGCGAACCACCTACGTGATACCATCGAAGAAATCAAAGATCCAATTTCTGAAGACATCATTCATGCTGCGCTTGAAGATCTAGACCAGTATTTATGGTTCCTCGAAGCCAACATTGAGCAAGATCAAACCACCTAATTTGGGTCGTATAAAAAATGGGAGCATCTGCTCCCATTTTTACTGTCTAACATTTTGGTTGATGCTTATGGTTTTACTACAACCATCACCTGAATCGCATTGGGTGTCAACGAAATCTCTTCGAGCAAACTAATTCCTTCTTTTTGCAGTTTGACCAGTCGATCAATTTCGTCTTGACGAATGCTCGGATTGAATTGCTGCAAGTAAGTCAAACGGTCAATTTCGTATTGCCATTTTTGGCTATAGTGCTGTTTGGCCTGCTCTTTGAGTTTTGGCAACTCTTCTTTGGCAGATCCAAGTGCCTGCGTATAACGCTCCTCAATCACATCACGACGTGCCTTAACAACCTGACGGCAGCTATTGCCATCGAGGTGATGCAAATACGGACGTAAAATAGCCGGATCAATTTTTTCAGACAAGTCTTGTCCTGTTTCACTCAACAGCACGCGCACCAATTGCTTTGGTAGACTCGCTTGCAAGTTCAGTGATTTAGGAGCCACAACGTCTATTTTAAACCAGACTTCAAGCAAGATTGTTCCTTGCTTCAAGGCATTCGATTTAAGCAACGCCACATTGGTACTACCAAATGATTGCGTATTGATCATTTCCATGACGCTTTCGATAAACGGATGCTCAAGTGTCAGATACTGTGCATCTTCACGAATTTGCGCTTGGTCACGGTAAAAGGTTGCCGTCATGCCATCTTCGTCTAAGGTCAGACCTTGTACCTGCATCTGGTCGGTTGGTTTAATAATCACCGTACCGTTACTTTGTTCATCAAAATCGATATTGGTTGACGACATAAAACGCTTCATAAACATCGGGAGCGTGGTGTTGTCGTCGTAATCTTCGAGTGCCTGAACAATTTTTTGTGCCACAACAGGTCGACATGAGTTGTACTCAAGTAAACGATCTCGACCAGCTTGCAATTCATTTTCAAGCGCCTGACGCTGAACATTCACTTCTTCAAGTAAATCTTCAAACTTTTGCCCTAAATCTGCCAGCAAACACTCTTTTAAGTCCACAATGAAGTTTTCTTGTAAGGTTTGTGCCGTTGGCGAAATACTACTGAAAATATTGAGCGCTTCGTTGTACCAGCGGAACATGCGTTCTTGTGCTGTTCCAATCAAATAAGGAACATGAATCTGAATACGGTTTTCTTGTCCAATACGATCTAAACGACCAATACGCTGCTCAAGTACATCAGGGTTGGCCGGTAAATCAAATAAAATCAAATCGCTGGCAAACTGGAAGTTACGACCTTCAGAACCAATTTCAGAGCAAAGTAAAATCTGGGCACCATAGCTTTCTTCAGCAAAATACGCTGCCGCCTGATCGCGCTCAAGCAAGCTCATTCCTTCATGGAACATTGCCGTGCGAATACCCGCATGTAAGCGCAATGCACTTTCTAGCGCTTCGACCACTGGGCCACTACGTGCAATCAGTAGTACTTTTTTGTGTTTTAAATCTTTTTTCAAGATCTCCATGAGCCATGGCACACGCGGATCGGTTTGCATCCATGCACCATCGAGCTGACCTTCTTCAGGCCACATTTGCTCACGTAATTTACCGTCGAGCGACCAATCGGCTGGTGCCTCCAATGCCGCAGGCTGGCAATCACGCCCTGGAAAGCCCTGAATTGCTTCACGGGTATTACGGAACAAAATACGTCCAGTTCCGTGGCGGTCGAGTAACTCATGAATGGCACGGTAGCGTTGCTCTGGAATATCGTCAATCCGATGTCCGAGCAAGCTTTCAATTGCACCGATATGCGCTTCAGCCAGTGGCTCATCCGACATCAATACCTCAGCCACTTTCGCGGTTTGTTGATACTGCTCTTCTTCGTCTAGGAAGCGGTCTAAGCTGCTAAAGCGCTGTGGATCTAATAAACGCAAACGTGCGAAGTGACTTTCCACACCCAATTGTTCAGGGGTTGCGGTGAGTAACAAGACACCCGGCGTTTGCTCTGCAAGCTCTTCAATCAGGTCGTAACGATCGTTACCCCCTTCTTCTTCACTCCACATCAGATGATGTGCTTCATCGACCACCAACAAATCAAAACCAGCTTCAAGCGCCTGTTCTCTGAGGTCATCATGGTCAATCATTAAATCGACGCTGGCGATAATGCATTGCTCGGTCAAGAACGGATTCAGCTCTGGGTCGTGCTCTTTTATAGAAGCGGTACGGGTCAGATCAAACAACGAGAATTGCAAATTGAAACGGCGGCGCATTTCAATCATCCACTGATACTGCAATGAATCTGGCACCAAAATCAAGATACGCTCGGCACGACCAGTTTTTAACTGCTGATGGATAATCAAGCCTGCTTCAATGGTTTTACCGAGGCCGACTTCGTCTGCCAGTAATACGCGCGGCGCAAAACGTTGTCCCACTTCATGGGCAATATAAAGCTGATGCGGAATCAGCCCAACACGCGCACCAATCAAACCACGCAATGGACTGCTGTGCATATGCGCTTGTAAACGCAATGCTTCAATACGCAGGTCATACCATTCTTTATAATCGATTTGGCTGGCCAGTAAACGATCGAGTGGTTTAGAAAGCTGAATGTGGGCACCAATACGGGTTTCGTTTAAGGCTTTACGTTCTGCTTCGCCATTTGCAAGGGTACGCATCACGTTATAGCGCAACACACCATTACGATCTTCGATCGATTCGACTTGCCACTTGGCGCCTTCTTGGTCTTGAACTTCATCGTTTACATTGAAGACAATCCGAGATAAAGGAGCATTGTTGCGTGCATAGACACGCGTTTCATCACTTTTAGGAAATAATATGCTGATAGAGCGCTCATCAACATCAATTAAAACACCTAAGCCGAGTTCAGTTTCCGTGTCTGACAACCAACGTTGACCAATAGCAAACTGCTGCAATTTTTCCACCTTTATCTCAAGTTATCACTACATTTTACGCTGGCCATAAAAATGAATGGCAGTCGTTTTGTGTAGTCTTTACGCAATGTATTTTGACATAAAGCTCATCAAAAAAAATGAACTTTTAACGAATGTTGTAGGGTTTTCGCATTAAAACGGAACGGGACAATGAAAGCTCATCAACTCGTCAGTTTTTGGGTGATAAAAACTTAATTGCTCTGCATGCAGACACAAACGTGGTATCAATTGCTGATGCGCAAGTTCTGCATAGAGGGTATCTCCTACAATCGGATGCCCCAGATATTGCATGTGTACGCGCAGCTGATGCGAGCGCCCTGTAATCGGTTTGAGCTTCACACGTGTCACCGCAACGCCATCAATCTCCAGATGCTCCATCACTTCCCAATCGGTGAGCGCTGGTTTTTTAAAATCTGGATCTGCAATATGCAATGGCGGACGTGCTGGATCATACACCACGGGAACATTGATCTGCCCTTTTCCGTGAAGCTCACCCACCACAAGAGCTTGATAAGTTTTATCGGTTTGACGAGACTGGAACTGCTTTGAAATGGCACTTTGTGCCGCTTTATTCAAGGCAAAAACCAAAATCCCGGAGGTATCGCGATCTAGACGATGAATAAGTAATGTTTTGGGTTCGATTTCGACTAAGCGCGTGAGTAAACTATCGAATAATGCGTCGCCTTTCCCCGGAACACTGAGTATGCCTGCTGGTTTATGGACAACCATGAAATCTTCATCGCGATGGATCAGGTGATCAGTGAGAAAATTACTCAATGTTTTCTTCCAGAGGTGATGTAAAAATCAGCCGGCAATAATAAAAAGCTTGGCTTGGAAATACAATGCATATCTGTCGTTTTTCAGCAACTTTTTCATAAAATAGCGCTTGATTTTAGCAGATTAGCGACTTTCAAGCATTAGCTCTCTATCTGAGCAAGTAATTGCGCAATTGCATATTGTGCAATTTCAGCATCTTGATAAGACTTTACGCCAGAAATTCCAATCGCGCCCACTAAATCGTTCAAATAAAGAATCGGCTCACCACCTTCAAGTTGGCCTTTAAAGGTATCAACTGTTAAAAAGCCCATTTGACCATTACGAATCAGATCTTCAAAAGCTTTGGTCGGACGGCGGCTCAAGGCTGAAGCTTTGGCCTTTTCAAGGCTTAA
>NZ_JVOR01000088.1:45483-91103 GCF_001054715.1 Acinetobacter sp. 243_ASPC
CCCGCCGTGAGTGCAGATGCTCCATCCATACGCTTCATGAGCAACAGTGCACCGGCATCATCGACAATAGCAATACTGACCTTAAACTGATGCTCTTGTGCATACTTGATTGCGGCATCGACCAGAATTTCGGCATCATCCAGTGTCAGGTAATGTTTCGTTTTCATCAGATTTACTCCAATAAAAAAGCCCGAAACCGGGCTTTTTAGATACATCAATTATTTCATTTCGGCAAAAGTTTCTCTGGCAGCCTGAAGCGTAAATTCGATATCTTCATCGCTATGCGCAGCAGAGATAAAGCCAGCCTCAAAAGCAGACGGCGCCAAATTTACACCACGCTCAAGCATACCGTGGAAAAATTGTTTGAATGCACCAATGTCGCAAGCCAGCATCGAATCGAAACTGGTGATATCTTCTTGATCTGTAAAATACAAACCAAACATACCACCGGCTTGCTGGGTTTTAAACGGAATGCCTGCCTCATCTGCCGCTGCCTGTAAACCACTTAACAGTTTCTCAAGCTTTTTAAACAGATTATTGTAAAAATCTGGCTGACGAAGATGCTTAAACATGGCAATTCCGGCACGCATGGCCAATGGATTACCAGACAAGGTACCCGCTTGGTACACACCACCAAGTGGTGCAATACATTCCATGATTTCACGCTTTCCGCCAAAAGCACCCACAGGCAAACCTGCACCGATGATTTTACCCAAAGTGGTTAAATCCGGTTTAACATTGTATGCAGCTTGGGCACCACCCAACGAAACACGAAAGCCCGTCATGACTTCATCGATAATAAATACTGCGCCATATTGATCGCAGACATCACGAATCGCCTGTAAGAAACCCTCAATTGGTGTCACCAGATTCATGTTACCAGCAACAGGCTCAACAATCACTCCAGCAATTTCATGGCCAAACTTAGCAAAACATTCTTTTAAGGCCTCAATATTATTATACGGAAGCGTTAGGGTATGCTTTGCAAAATCGACTGGCACACCTTTTGAGGTCGGTTCACCTTCACCGAGTGTGAGTAAACCAGAACCCGCCTTAACCAACAATGAATCGGAATGACCGTGGTAACAGCCTTCAAATTTAACAATCTTGTCACGCCCGGTGTAACCACGTGCCAGACGGATTGCCGTCATGGTCGCTTCTGTACCCGAGTTGGTCATACGAACCATCTCAATCGACGGCATGATATCGCAAATAATATCGGCTAAAGTAGTCTCATGTACAGTTGGTGCACCAAAGCTCAAACCATCTAATGCCGCAGTTTGTACGGCTTGAATAATATCTGGATGCGCGTGACCCAAGATCATTGGCCCCCACGAACCCACATAATCGACATAACGATTGTCGTCTTCATCCCAAAGATATGCACCTTGTGCTTTTTTAATAAACACAGGCGTTCCGCCAACGCCATTAAACGCACGAACTGGCGAGTTGACTCCACCTGGAATATGTTTACTGGCTTGCTCAAACAATTGCACTTGCTTTGGAGATAAACGCATGAATACTCTCGATGATTAATAAAATTTGACTATGAATTTACAGCAGATGACGGCGCTGCAAATAAAGCAGCCCATGCTTGAATACGCGCTGGAATATCCTGAACGGGTCGACCTAATATATCACTAATCACCGCACACAGGTCAGCCCCCTGCTCAATCACCACCTGCGCATTTTCAACCGTTAAGCCGCCAATGGCACAAATTGGCACATCAAACTGCTGGCGTGCCTGCCGAATCACTTCAATACCGACATTGCCGGCTTCAGGCTTGGTTGAGGTGGCGTAGATCGCACCGAATGCCACATAGGTTGCACCATCTTGAATGGCTTTTTCTGCAAGCGCCAAGGAGTTCAGACAAGTACGACCAATAATCACGCCTTGCGATAATTTCTGTGTAGCATCTGAAATTTCACCATCAGATTGCCCCAGATGTACGCCCAGACCATAGCGAACCGCCAGATCAAGATCATCGTTAATCACAAACGGTACATGATATGCTTCGCACAAGACTTTAATTTGTTCTACTTCAAAATATTGATCGGTTTTGGCAACCTTTTTTCGGCGGTATTGCAAAATAGCGATATGACCAGTCGATAATGCAATTTCCAGTTTATCCAATAACAACTCAAGCGGATCATCATTGGTAATAAGGTATAAACCGCGCATGAACTTCGTTCTCAACTGTACTGACCTGTAAAGTATAGCAAATTTGCTTTCATTGATTTTTTTTATACGTGTATTTTCGTAATAAAAAACCCCGAATGATTCGGGGTTTTTTTAAAGCCGTGATGACTTAGAAGCGGTAACCTAGACCAAGATAAGTCACAATCGGGTTAATTTCGATTTTGCTTGAACCTTGAACCAAAGTTGCGTTCGATGCATTGTTGACGATATCGAGATTTGCATGCGTGCTGAGGTGTACATAGCTGACAGAAGCCGTTGCAAACCAGTTAGGCGTAATATTGTAATCTGCGCCAACGAAAGCGACTGGTGCAACTGTGTCGTCAATATTTACACTGCGAATGCTACCACCAAGAAGCGCAATTTTAGCATTAACTTCAGGATTTAATTTAAAATCACGGAAGCTGGCATACATAAAGCCCGCACCCACATATGGACGGAACTTATTGTTGATATCGCCAAATGTGTATTTACCTGTCAATACTGGACTATAAACTTTTACATCACCGACTTTGCTAAAGCTCTCGAGGTCTAAACGATCACCCAACAGTTTCCCTTTACCTTGAATATCTACTTTAGGCGGCACACCCAAGATCAAACCAACGGTTACGTTGTCATTTACCAAATAATCAAGTTTGAATTCTGCTGTATCCGCATTGTCTAACTCAAAACCAGCACCGCTTGTAAAACCTGATGGAATTAATGGAAAGTTACTATTCGACTGGACACCTTGCTTAGTGCCTTGTGGCATAATGTGCGCCCAACCTGCCGAAACAGCATATGATTTACCATCTGAGGTTGCTGCGTGTGCGCCAAAACTTGTAACAATCAATGCAAGTGGTAAAAGTGCTGTTGTAAATTTTTTCATCAAAAAATGTCCTATTTTATTGAATCTAAAGGCCAAGGCATCCCAGCCCTACAGATAATCTTGATATTAGAAGAAATACATGAAAGATCAACTAGAAAACTCAAAATTTCGTAACTGCGTAGTCGTTTAATTCATCAAAAAATCTGTACAACACTTTTAACTGGGAATTTTGTCATGATCACGGTGTTTTAAGCTCAATTGCCCTCTGAGTACATCGGCAAACATTTTCCAGTCTGAAATAAAGCTATACAGTGGCTGTTTAAAGCTCGCCGGTTTATTCTTTTCAAATATAAAATGCCCGACCCATGCGCAGGCATAGCCTGAGAGCAAACCATAAAGTGCATAGCGCGGCTTGCGCTGACGAATCGCTTTAGCAAAGAAATACAATCCGATTGAACTCCCTGCCACATGCAGGCGTCGGCTAACCATATGACGGTGCTCGGTGAGATAAAAACGATAAAATTCGGAATAATTACGAATGGGAAAGTTGGGTTGCTGAGTCGTAGCTGGCGTGTGCATCTTCACTGGCGCATTCATGAGTAGTGTCCTGAGTTTTTTATTCAAGATACGCCTTTTCAAAACAAAAATGTAGAAAATCGGATGAAATTTATGCTGTTTTACGCCAACAGTGTAGTGCTAAGCGTGGCAGATCTAAGGTGAAAAGATACGAGCGAATTCAATACAAACATCAAGCGTAGATGGCCACGTTAATGCTATGCTTCATTTAAAGACATGATGAGAATGAACAAGGCGTTGGAGGTGTATCATGATTGAAGTCGAGTTAAAATTTCAGCTTCCAGAAAATAAGAAAAAAAGTGTTTTACAAGCCTTAAAGGCCAAGACCGCAGAGAAAATTCGGCTACAAGCGAAATACTACGATACTCCTGATCGTTTATTGGCACAGCAGCATGTAGCTTTAAGATTGCGCTTGGAAGGTCAGGAATGGGTACAAACCTTTAAAGCATCAGGTAAAACACATCTTGAACGCATTGAATGTGAAGTCAAAATAGGCAAGTCGAATGCTGAGCCAGAAATTGACCTAAGTTTGTTTCAAGCCTATCCAGAGGTGATGCAACGACTTCAAGCTGCACTGGGCGATCAGGCGAAAACGCTTTGCATGCAATTTAAAACAGATGTTCAGCGCACCTACCGCGTGGTTGAGGTTGATGGTACGCATATTGAAATTTGTCTGGATGATGGCGAAGTTTCGACACCAGAGCGAGCTGAAAAAATCTGTGAAGTCGAATTCGAACTTAAATCTGGCTCTGCCGAAACGTTGATCTTGTTTACACAAGAGTGGGTGAAAAAATATAAACTTTGGCTCGATGTGAGAAGCAAAGCTGAACGCGGCAATCTGCTCGCGACCAATCAGAAAACCTCGCCAGCCACCAAAGCGAAGGCACTGGTTTTAGATAAAAAAATGTCAAACGATATGGCACTGCGCCTAATGATTGGCAATGCACTGGCACAATTGCTCCCCAATGCTGCATTTATTGCTGAAGGTATCGCAGCACATGAACACATTCATCAGGCACGAGTCGCCATTCGTCGAATGCGAAGTGCCTTAAAAACATTTGGTCGCTGGTCGAGCGATGTAGATACCAGTTGGGAAGCTGCTCTTGGCGATCTTCAGCGCGAACTGGGTGTATCACGTGATCAAGATGTCCTTCGTGATGAGATTTTGCCAAAACTGGTTGAATCGGGTGCACCCTTTAAGAGCCTTCCGAAAGAAAAATACGGTCAGCTCAAGGCGTATCAAACATTTGAAAAACCTGAACATGTGTGTTTATTGCTACAATTGCTGGCGTTTAGTATTCATAATGACAAATCAAGCAAGAAGAAAAATCTGAAAAAGCAAGCATCAGATACACTCGATCGCTTACTCAAGAAAATTATTCAAGATGCCTCAAAGTTTGCTTCATTGAAAACCGAACAACGCCACCGCCTACGCAAGCGAGCCAAACGATTACGTTACAGCATTGAATTTGTTTCAGGTCTTTATAAGAGCAAAAGAGTTAGCCAGTACTTGAGTCAGCTGCAAAGCATTCAGGAAATTCTGGGGGATTATAATGATATGCATATGACTGAAACTTACTTTGAAGCGCTGACTACTGAGGACCCCACCTACTGGTTTGCTGTAGGCTGGAGCCGCGGACAACAATCTCAACTGATTAAAGACGCAAGTGAACAACTCGAGCGCTTTCGTCAGCAACCATCTTTTTGGAAGACCAAATAGAGCCAGATTGTTGAGCAAAACCTAACGATACTTTCCAAAAATTTTCCAGACACCATTGTCCGCAATGGGGTCTGAATAACTGTCATTGCGCTGTTTACGCGGCTTGTCTCTTGCATCGATCAGTTTAAAGTGCGGCTCTACACCGAGTACAATGCCATTCATATAAAATCGGGTTCGGGTATAGTCGCTTTGCGCGTGCTGAAACACATAGGTTCTAAGATCGATAAATTCTCGATGTGCCACCAATGCCGCAGTATCATCACTATTGATCCACTCCTGCATCGCCAGCACCTGATCCAGTTCAAAATGACCGCACTTTTGTTGCAAACTCGCTACACCACGAAAAGTTTTTGATTCTTTGGCACGGGTTTTATTGATCCGGATGCGATCTACATGAAAATAAAATAGCGGCAAATTCAAATGACTCGGTAAATGAATCGCATCGATTGTTTCATCTTCCATAAACGGCTGAAATAAACTTTGTGCACGCTCAATAAGTTCTTGCCAATGCTGATAATAACGCTCAACATCGGCTTGTAAGCCATAATAAATGGGTAAGCCGTCTACCACCTCAAGCGACTGAGGTGGCCAGATATGCTGACGTAACAGATGAATATCCTGTTTGAGATTTTGAACCGCTATAGCATCTTGCATTAATCATCTCGTGCTCTGCTTAGGCTATTTAAGACTATGACAAAGGTTTAGTTTCTGCAAGGGTTTCACGTATAATGTTTGCCTCATTTGTGTTGGAAAAAACCATGTCTCAAAAGATTAATGCCGCTGATATCACCGAAGAAGAGGCTTTAAATGCCGTATTTTTTGAGCGTGCGGATGAGTTCATTAAACTTGCCAATGAGTTCTGCCGCCCTAAAAAAGGTGAAAAGCCAGACCCTGCTGAGCTACGTGGCCAAGTCAGTGCCGCAATGTTATTTGCGACTGCGCGTTTTAATACTTGGGTTGCCGCAAATAACTTTAAAGATGGCGAAGAAATGCGTCAGGCCAAAGAGCAAATCATGACGTATCTGATGCAACAATTCCAAATGATGCTTGAAGATAACTTTGACGAATATTGTGAGCAGTTCGAAAATTACTTACGTTTTAGAAAAAATGAAGAGTTTCACGCACACAAACACAATCATTAAAAAAAGCCCCAGATGGGGCTTTTTTAATACCGTTTAAATTAAGAGCGTTTAACTGACTGTGCTTGGCCGTACTGGTCGGCCATCACTTCAACCAAATGATCGAGCTGGAAGTATTTTTTAATCACACGATCTACATCTGCTTTGGTGATAGTGGCATACTCTTGATCACGTTTCAGGCGATCTTTTAAGGTCTTTTTATATTCCAATTGCCCATTGAGCATTCGATGAATATTACGCTCATCCTCAAGTGAAGTGACGCGTTTTTTCATGATATTGGCTTTTGCTGCCGCAACTTCCTGATCTGTTACACCCTTTTGAATCATTTCTTGCAACACTTCATGAATTAGCGATGAAAGCTGATCGGCCTTGCCCGCTGTGTAGTTTGCGCTAATGCTCAATACGCCATTGTTCAGGTCTGGATCGAGATCCACATCACTTCCAAAGCCATATACCAAGGCATTTTTTTCACGTAAAGCAACGGCCAAGCGCGATGAAATTTGTGAATCACCCAATATCTGCGCTAAAACCAGCATTGCAGGTGCATCGGGGTGCTCTGTGCCCACAGGGAATGTTAACAGTGCTTGGTAGTTACCAAATTCACGTTGCTCAGAGAGAGCATGCACTTTTTGCGCTGGATAAGCCGTGTATTCAGACATCAGTTTTTTATAAGGCTCTTGGTTATTCCAGTTTGCAAAATTCTGATTTAGCGTCTGTTTCATGCGCACTGGATCGAAATCTCCAGTGACTGAAATACGTGCGTGATTCATAGCAAAAAAGCGATCATAAAGTGCTTTTACTTGTGCTTGAGTGGCTTTTGAAATTTCTGTTTTAGCCAATTCAGGTTCGAAATGGTAGCGTAAATCTCCAGGTTGATAGGTTTCAACCAAGCGCGCCATAGTGAGCGCAGCAACCGTTTCAGGCTCGGTATAAGGACGGTCAAGACTGGCCAAACTTTGCGATTTAATCAGATCAAATTGTGATTGTTCAAACGACGGCTTTTTCATCATTTCAATTATAAATTGAAAGAAATCATTAAATTGATCTTTATTGGCCTGAATATTAATCACCATACCATTATCCGACATGGCGGCTGACGCACTACCACCAGCCTCAATCGATTTGTCTGCTACTTGCTGCAAGTTGTATTGTTCAGAACCACGTAGCAATAAGTAAGACGTTAGATCAAGTATTGCACTTTTTCCAAAAAGAGATTGTTCTGTACCAAAATCGACCGACAATGTCGCGTAGGTTCGATCATCTCGGGTTTCAGTCGGAAACAGTGCGTACTGCATGCCGTTGCTGAGTTGACCCCGTACAATTTTCTTTTCGTTGCTTTCAATTTCTTGTTTTGAGCGCTGAGTAAACTGCTGAATTTCACGCTGATATTCTGAAATATCTTTGAGCGGTTCAGGTGCCTCGGTTTGCTGATCAAGCGTTTTTTTCACGCTTGAAGCGGCTTGCTGCGCCATCGCTTTTTTCTGGCTTTCAGGCGTAGGTTTGATGTCTCCCACCACACGATGTGAGGCTGTAAAAAACTCACGATATATCTGATTGACCGTGGTGGTATCCAGTTTTTTTACATCATCGACATCTCGGTAGTAGCGCCCCCAATCACCTCGCGTAGAAGCAATGTAGTCACTTAAACGCGACCCAAGTGCAATCGGATCTTTTTGAATCAGATCGATCTGGGTCTGCATCAGTTGCTTGACACGCTTGAGCTCAATATCATCAAATGGCTTAAACTGCTCCACTTGCTTGGCCAATGCCGACTCAACGGTCGTGGCATTTTGCGAAGGTGAATACACAGCACCTAAAAAGACCAAATTAAAATTTTGATCAAGCCATGTTGCAGCTTCCACATTGGTTGCGGTGCCCGTTTCGACAATACTTTTATAAAGACTGCCACTTGGCTGCATGGTATACAAAAGTGGTGCAAGGGCTAATGCAGGTTGTAATTTAGGCTCACTCTTGTTGCTATAAATATTATATTTAGCCAGATCACTGCCCTTCTCGACTAAAAATTGTCGCGGCTGGATTTTCGCTGGATCTAATGCTGGTACCTGAACAGGTGCGGGTACAGCCCGAGACGGTATTTGAGCAAAGTTTTTGTCGATGGTCTGAAGAATTGAAGATTTGTCAAACTTTCCCGAAATAACCATGACAGCATTATTCGGTGCATACCATGTACGATAGAACTGCTCAAGTTCCTGCATATTGATGGATTTTAATTCAGGTAAATCTCCAATCGGCAAACGGCCCAGATACCGATTGCCGTAAAATGCCTTAAACATCTGATCAATCAACACTGCAAAAGGTTGATCTAAACGCACTTCACGTTCGCGCTTTACAATTTCAATCTCGGAGGGAACATACTTGTCTTGCAGCACCAGTTTGTTCATACGCTGCGATTCCAAGTACAACACCTGATCCAGCGCCTGCTGATCTGCACGTACAATGTTGGTGTAACGTGTAGTGTAATACTCCGTACTCGCATTGGTAGAGAGCGTATACTGATCCAGACGGCGCTGAAAGGCTTCACCTTGGACATCTTGGGTGCCTTTAAATGCCAAATGCTCTAGCAGATGTGCCATCCCCCCTTTTCCTTTAGGATCATTCAACGAACCCGTTAAGTAAATGGTGTTGATAAATACTTTATTTGCTTTTTCGTTAGGTGCCAAAACAACACGTAAGCCGTTATCAAGTTTATATTCTTCAATATTGTGTTGTGACTTCACTAAAACAGCTTGAGACCAACTGAGGGTACTAAAACCCAGTAAAACAAAAGAAAAACTAAGCTGTTTAAAGCGCGTTAACATAATTGTTCCAAAAATATCGTAATAAGAATCATTAAAAATCGACTCTATACTAAAAAATGTCCCGCGCTATTCATAGTGATTTTTTGAAACAAAAGCCAGTGTATGGTTTAGTCATCGTGGAGCTTTAAATTAAGATGACGATACAAACCACAATTGCCTGAAAACAAATAGGCCAATAAGCAGGTAATCACGGCGTACTCGGCAATCGCAACACCAAAAAGCTCAATGGCTAAGATAATTGAAGTCAAGGGTGCTTTACTCGCCCCTGCAAATAAACTCACTAGCCCCAGCCCCGCCAAGAGCGAGATAGGTAGCGGTAAAAACTGCCCTAAAGCATTGCCCAATGTTGTGCCCACAAAAAACAACGGCGTGATTTCGCCACCTTTAAAACCAGAGCCCAAGGTGGTCGCGGTGAAAATCAGCTTGCCAATAAAATCGGTGACAGGCAACTCATGATAAAACGAAGCAATCATGCTATGCACGCCTAAACCGTTAAAGGTTTGCTGACCGACCATGAGCGTCATCAACATGATGAGAATTCCCCCCACCATGGGTCGAAATGGCATGAAGGTAATATGACGATTCAAACGCTGACTGACAAAATGAATCGAGGCAATAAAGATACGTGCAATAATGCCAAAAACCACACCTGCAACAATCAGGCTAATGATCACTTCGCTGGTGAGTTTTGGAAAACTCGCCACCACATAATACTGATGCGGGTGCACAATATGAAAAAACTCGGGCACCTGCGATGCAATCACTGCCGACACAAAACATGGAAAAACTGCCGAATATCGCAGTTTTCCAAGTGCGGTAATTTCAAGCCCATAAATGGCACCTGCCAATGGCAAGCCAAAAATTGCGGCAAAGCCAGAGCCAATACTGGCAATCAGAAAGATCTTTCGATTGTCATGTGGTACTTTAAAGACTTGGGTAAGATGATCGGTTAGTGCACCGGAAAGCTGAACAGCAGGCGCCTCACGCCCCGCCGATCCACCAAAAATCTGAGTGAGAATCGCACTGACAAATATCAGTGGACTCATGCGTTTTGGAATAAAGGCTTTAGGCTGATGAATTTCATCGATGAGCAAGTGTGTGCCCTTTTCGATGGGCGTACCATAGTAATAAAACAGATAGCCCAACATCAGGCCAATAAAGGGTAAAAAATAAATCAACCACGGATAAACACCGCGAACTTTATTGGCCAGATCAAAACACGCAAAAATCAGACTCGACGAAACCCCAGAGATGACCCCGATCAGGATCGAAACCACAATCCAATACCCGGTATATTGAATAATTTCACGATATTCCGACGATGGAAAAATTTTCATATCTCTCAGTGTGCAAGCCGATTTAAATACGCATAGTGAATGCTCAGGTTCTGGACAAAAGTGTAACATCTTTTGTAGCTTTCACGCTTAATCTGAACTTAAATGCAGGCGAAAACTTGTAAAGTGAAACGCTTAAGTGTGCTGAGCATCGTCGAGTGTAATGTCACTTTGCATGTACAGTACTGCGTATCCAGAAATTTCAATGCGCTGGTCATCTAAAATTCGGCAATACAATGTCCCACCACGTGTCGATGCCTGATAAGCAACCAATTCCTGTTTCCCCAGACGCTCGGCCCAAAGCGGCGCTACGGCGGTGTGAATCGAACCGGTGACCGGATCTTCATCTATTCCAATGGCTGGAGCAAAGTAGCGTGATACACAATCGTATTGCTGTGTATCTGGTGCAGTGATGAGTAAATCCAGTGCGGCATCAGACGCCGTAATGGCCGTTCTGATTTTCCCAAGCGTTTTTAACTTCGAAAAATCTGGCACTTCATCGAGTACATCTTACACGCTTTCATATTCCACAATATAAGCCTGTGCATTTTGATACACAGCCTTAAAAGGCTTTTGAAGCGCTTCATCTAAGATAGCCGGGTAATCGTCAAGTTTCTGCGCTGGTCGAACAGGAAAATTCATTTGAATCTTGCCATCTTGTGCTTGCGACACGATAAAAATGCCTAAATCTTTTACGTGAAACTGGAGCGTTTTGGCTGTGGTGTAATCTTTAAATAATACAAAAGCACTGGCCAGCGTGGCATGCCCACAAAATGCAACTTCGCTGATTGGAGAAAACCAACGAATTTCAAAATTCTGATGATCCAAAAATTTTACAAAAGCAGTTTCAGACAAATTGTTTTCAAGTGCGATAGATTGCATGAGGCTGTCTGAAAGCCAGTCTTCTCGAATAATGACCGCAGCAGGATTTCCTTTAAAAAGATGCTGTGTAAATGCATCGACTTGGTACATTTTCATGAATATCGTCTCTTGTTCGTTTTAGTCTATTTTCGCAATTAGGAAGAAAAATAACAGATACAGTATTTTAAAAAAAACCAGCACAGAAAAAAGCTCTAGAACAATCTAGAGCTTTTTGAATTGAATTTAAGACTGATCGAGCATGACATCATCACGATCAAATACATCTTTATCGGTCTGTTTTAAAATCTGACTGGTCACCATGCCGGCTGTCATTGAACCATTTACATTTAAGGCAGTACGCCCCATATCGATCAGCGGTTCAATCGAAACCAGCAGTGCCACCAGTGTTACAGGCAAGCCCATCGCTGGTAGTACAATTAAGGCAGCAAACGTTGCACCACCACCCACACCCGCCACTCCAATTGAACTGAGCGTGACTATACCCACCAAGGTTGCAATCCAAACTGGATCGAGCGTGTTAATGCCAACCGTTGGCGCCACCATAACTGCCAACATGGCTGGATACAAACCGGCACAACCATTTTGACCAATTGTGGCACCAAAAGAAGCAGAAAAACTTGCAATTGACTCTGGAACCCCCAAACGACGTGTCTGGGCTTCGATATTGAGCGGAATACTTGCAGCACTGGAACGGCTGGTAAAGGCAAAGGTTAAAACAGGTGCAACTTTCTTAAAGAATTTTGCTGGGGAAACACCCACAAACAATAACAAGATGGCATGCACCACAAACATGATGCCCAGCCCAAGATAAGAAGCAATTAAGAAACTACCTAAATTGAGGATATCCGCAATGTTCGAACTGGCAACGACTTTGGTGATTAAGGCAAATACACCATAAGGTGTTAGCATCATGACCAAACGTACCAGTTTCATCACCCATGATTGTAAGATCTGAATTGCATGCAAAACACGTTCGCCTTTGGCTTGGTCATCGCGAATTAAATGAATAGCCGCAATACCCAAGAAGACTGCAAAAATCACCACACTAATAATAGAGGTCGGATTTGCACCCGTCAGCTCTGCAAATGGATTACTCGGAATAAAAGACAGTACCATTTGTGGCACAGTCAAATCGGTCAGTTTGCCCACATAATCGGTTTGAATTGCACTTAAGCGAGCCGTTTCGGCTGCACCCTGAACCAATCCTTGCGCAGACAAGCCAAATAAATTGGTGACCCCAACACCCACCAGTGCTGCAATCAAGGTTGTAAACAGCAAGGTTCCAATACTATAAAAACTAATCTTGCCCAGTGCAGATGCTTCATGCAACTTGGTGACTGCACCTAAAATTGAAACAAATACCAGCGGCATTACCACCATTTGCAGCAATTTTACATAACCATTGCCCACAATATTGAACCAGCTAATCGAATCTTTAAGAATGACATTTCCACCGCCATAGATCAGATGCAAACCCAGACCGAATACGACACCCAGCAGCAAACCTGCCAGTACTTTTTTTGCCAAACTCCAGTTGGTTTTTCTGGTTTGTGCAAGCAGCAGCAAAGCGGCGATAAAAACAAGAATATTGACGATTAGAGGCCAATTCATTCCTCTACTCCTAATTTAATTTAAAACGTTTAACTTCAACTATTTGACCATAGCGTGAATCTACCACGCCAGTTTTTTTATTCAATCAAAGCCGCATAGTATGGAGAATATTTTCAATTATCTGATATAAATTATTATGTTATCTATATAATTTTTATTTAGATATTTAAACTCTACCCTGTTTAATTCTTCATCGAGATTATATTACGGATTGATCTTAAGACGTATACTATGTGGTTTTTTTACCCAATTCCATCTGTAAATCTTTAATGTTATGGCATCGATGTGGTTGCTAGATAGCAATTGCGTCAGGCACACGCTATAATCTTGGTCATGAAGCAAAACACCTACGCGCCAAGGATTGATCGCCTTATCATCCATGTATTGGTTTTGAGCTCACTACATCGGTTGGTTACTCTATGTCAGTTGAATCATCTAATACCCCGCAAAGGTTGAAGCCAGCGAACGGTCTCGATTAATATTTAAGCAAATCTAGGGTTATACGCAAATCATCAGTCGCGTATGCTCAACTCGATTTGTATTCTCCTCTGCCACAGGTCATACAAAAAGATCGACATGGGGCTGAGTTATTTAGATCACTCCCTTAAACGATGTCATGAAGCCATGGGCTGAGTGCTTAAATCATCCGCATCGAGCGATCCAGTTTAAGTCTCCCTCACCTTTTTCACATCAAAAGATTTAAGCAGTAAATTTTATGAAAATAGTTGTATTTAACAAACCATATGATGTGTTGTCGCAGTTTCGAGAAGACAGTAAGCATCCGACCGTATCAAGTTTTATCAATGATCCAGATTTACGAATTGCAGGACGTCTAGACCTCGATTCCGAAGGTCTGATGTTTTTGACCGATCATGGTGGTTTAAACCAATACATTACTCATCCAAACAATAAAAAGTACAAAACTTATTTGGTTCAGGTAGATGGTGATATTACCGAAGAAGCACTCGAACAGCTGCGCAAGGGTGTTGAACTAGCCGATGGCATGACCCTTCCGGCGAAAGCCATTAAAGTCTCTGAGCCTGAATGGCTCTGGGAACGTCACCCGCCAGTACGTTATCGTGCCAGTATTCCGACCTCTTGGGTAGAAATCCAGATTTGTGAAGGCCGCAACCGACAGGTTCGTCGCATGACCTCAACAGTAGGCTTCCCGACACTACGCCTCATTCGAACCAAAATTGGCTCAATTGATCTTGAGCGCTTGGGGCTACAACCGGGTGAGCAAAAGGAAATTGAACCGTTACTTTATCCAGACTTTAAAGATGTCCCTGAAGACAAGCCATTTCGCTCACGTTCTTATGTGAAAAAGCCGGGTGGCACAGGAGGCAAGCCGCTGCATCAAAAAAATAAAGAAGGCGACAAAAAAGATCCTGCGAAAAAGAAATCAGGCACCACTCGTATTTGGCAAATGGACGAAAGTGAAAAGCCACGTCGTAAGACCAACGGCACCACAAGACCCAACACCAAGAGTCGTGGCCGCCGAGCGCGTTAATCTGCTAAAAAAACAGGATGCTTCGGCATCCTTTTTTTATGATGTTACATTTTTTACTACACGAATTTATGCCGAATCGATACCATAACCATTTGAATATTGAGATCAATCAGATGATAAAAAAGCTGCTTCCTCTCATTGGACTTGGTTTTTCGGGATTTGTTTTTGCACAAAACCCATTAAGTGTGCATGTATTAAATTTAGATACCGGTCTACCATCGGCACACGTGAATGTAGTGCTAGAAGCACAGCAAAATGACAAATGGGTCGAAATCAACTCAGGCTCGACCGACGATAACGGTCGGATCGAGGCACTTTATCCGGAAAATAAAACCCTCGATAAAGGCGTGTATCGGGTCACCTTCAAAACAGGTGAATGGTTTCGCCAAAAAAATCAGCGTAGCTTTTTTCCAGAGGTGCCCGTGGTCTTTGTCATCGATGGTTCTTTGCCACATTATCACATTCCACTGTTAATCAGCCCTTACGGTTACTCGACGTATCGGGGTAACTGAGTACAAGAAAAGCAATCTTTTTAAAATTTGAACAGATAAAAAAACCGATGCCTAGGCATCGGTTTTTTTAGTTTTTAAGTGTTTTAAGCCACTGTTGAAAGCGCAGAATTAAAGGTCTCGCTTGGACGCATTAATGCATTCACTTTAGCTGGATCAATCGCGTAATAGCCACCAATATCTACTGACTTGCCTTGTACTTCTGAAAGCTCAGCCACGATTTTGTCTTCGTTTTCACTTAATAGTTTTGCAAGTGGTTCGAACTTGGCTTTGAGTTCAGCATCTTCGTCTTGTGCAGCAAGTGCTTGTGCCCAGTATAAAGATAAGTAGAAATGACTGCCACGGTTATCAATTTCACCTGTGCGGCGCGATGGAGACTTGCCGTTATCGAGTAATTTACCCGTTGCTTGGTCAAGTGTCTTGGCAAGAAGTTTAGCGCGCGCATTGTCTTCTTTAATGCCCAACTCTTCGAGTGAAACTGCCAACGCCAAGAACTCACCCAGTGAATCCCAACGCAAGTGGTTTTCTTCTACCAACTGCTGTACGTGTTTCGGTGCAGAACCACCAGCACCTGTTTCGTACATGCCACCACCGGCCATTAACGGCACAATTGAAAGCATTTTTGCAGAAGTACCCAATTCCATAATCGGGAACAAATCGGTGAGATAGTCACGCAAGATGTTACCAGTGACCGAAATAGTATCTAAACCGCGAACAACGCGCTCAAGCGTATAACGCATTGCACGCACTTGCGACATGATTTGGATATCCAAACCTTCTGTGTCGTGTTCTTTCAAATACTTTTGAACTTTTTTGATCAGCTCATTTTCGTGTGGACGGTACGGGTCGAGCCAGAAAATCGCAGGCATGCCTGAGTTGCGTGCACGTGTAACAGCAAGTTTTACCCAGTCACGAATCGGTTCATCTTTTACCTGACACATACGCCAGATATCGCCTTCTTCAACGTTTTGCGTCAACAATACTTCACCCGTATCAAGATCGGTAATGTTGGCAATACCCGCTTCAGGGATTTCAAAAGTTTTATCGTGCGAACCGTATTCTTCAGCTTTTTGAGCCATCAAACCAACGTTAGGAACTGTTCCCATGGTTTTCGGATCAAAATTACCATGCCATTTACAGAAATTAATCATTTCTTGGTAAATACGCGCAAATGTTGATTCAGGCATAACGGCTTTCGCATCGTATTGCTTGCCATCGGCACCCCACATTTTACCGCCTGCACGAATCATGGCTGGCATAGATGCATCGACAATGATGTCGTTTGGAGAATGGAAGTTGGTGATGCCTTTTGCAGAATCCACCATTGCCAATGCTGGACGGTGTTCTTGACATGCATGAAGATCTTCAATGATTTCTTCACGTAACGAGGTTGGCAATGTTTCGATTTTTTCGTAAAGACCTGCCATGCCGTTATTGACATTAATGCCAAGCTCATCGAACAGCTTGCCATGTTTTTCAAAAGCGTCTTTGTAGTAAATTTTCACACAGTGACCAAACACGATTGGGTGAGACACCTTCATCATGGTTGCTTTTACGTGTAAAGAGAACAAGATGCCTGCTTCGCGGCAATCATCGAGCTGCTTTTCATAGAAATCGCACAGCGCTTTTTTGCTCATAAACATTGAGTCGATGATTTCACCGTCTTTCAACGCTACTTTTGGTTTGAGTACAATCGTTTCGCCACGATTGGTGATCAACTCCATTTTAACGTTGCGCGCACGGTCAAGTGTCATCGATTTTTCGCCATGGTAGAAGTCACCTTCTTCCATATGCGAAACATGAGTTTGCGACCATTGCTTCCACTCACTCATTGAGTGTGGATGTTTTTTCGCATAATTTTTTACAGCTGCAGGTGCACGGCGGTCTGAGTTACCTTCACGAAGTACAGGATTTACTGCTGAACCTAAGCATTTGCCATAGCGTGCCTTGATTTCTTTTTCTTCTTCAGTTGTTGGATTCTCAGGATAGTTTGGAATCGCAAAACCTTTAGATTGAAGCTCTTTAATACATGCAGTGAGCTGTGCTACAGAGGCACTGATGTTTGGCAATTTGATGATATTGGTGTCTGGATCTTGAGTTAAACGACCCAACTCAGCCAAGTTGTTTGGAACTTTTTGCTCATCACTTAAATAATCAGAGAATTCTGCAAGAACGCGAGAAGCTACAGAAATATCACTTTTTGCAATTTCTATGCCTGCAGGCTTAGTAAAAGTCTCAATGATCGGCAGCAGTGAGTAAGTCGCTAATAGCGGCGCCTCGTCGGTCAGTGTGTAAATGATTGTTGACTTTCCACCAGCCATATATATCTCCTGCTTTGGATTGAGTTTTTTTAGGAGCGATGATCAAGATTCACTCCCTGAAACCGATTAGCTTAAATAAAAACCCTGAGAGTATCCGCTGTCACGACTGTTCAGTCAACGTCATATCTAGTGATATCCACATTTCGAAAAAAAATAGTGTTCGACTATCAGATTTTGGATCGGTTCAATTGCACATATTGAGAAATTTAACTGTTTGAAACTCTTATTTTTCATATTTTTTACGGGCTGTTGTCATGATATGCATATGCTCGCAACAAAAAACACACCCAAATAAAAACCAGTGATTGTCACCAGTTTTTATTTGTTTATCTTTTATAAGCTTATGGCGCAGTGAATTTTAACCATTTATCCAGTTTATTTTGATCTTCAACAGTTAACTGAACTTCCTGTAGTTCAAGCGCATCGGCACTTATTGTAAAAGTCATAAGCTCATCTCGACGAAACGCATGTACAACATATTCACCCGATGCCTTGGCATAACGTGCCAATAGCTTTTCAGTCGCTTTTAAACCATCAATCGCAACAATCACATCTTGCGCAGAAAGGCCTGCTTTGGCTGCACTAGCACTACGGTTCACCTGTTGTACCAACACACCTTCTGGTTTGTCAGCCAACTTCATACCAAATGGTAATTGTTTGTCGCGCTGAATGCTGTAGTTCAGACCAAATTCTGGTAAAAGCTGATCGAGTGGCAATTCATCTGTGGTATTGATTAAATGATTAATCTGCTCAAGCCAGTTATCACCAGTTAATTGTTCACACAATTCAAAAATGGTCCGCTCATTCACCTGAACACCATTTTGTGTATTGGCATACATTCTTTGTAGCAGTGCATCGAGGTTCGATCCACGTAAGCGCAGGCCTAAATCGAGACAAAGTGCAACCAAGCAGCCCTTGTTGTAATAGCTGGTACCGGCATTGTTGGAGTTTTCATCTGGACGATAAAACTTGATCCATGCATCAAAACTTGACTCTGCCACAGTCTGAACAAATCTTCCCGGATTTTGTAAATAGCGGTCGATCTGTGCTTTGAGTAATTTTAAATACGATGCCTGTGAAATGACGCCACTTCTGAGCAGGACCAAATCATCGTAATACGATGTAAAGCCTTCAAAAATCCAGAGCAACGACGTATAACCTTCCTGATGCAAATTATACTGGGCAAAAGTTTCTGGTCGGATAAATTTGACCAGCCACGAATGAAAATACTCATGACTGCACAAGCCCAAAAAGCGCTGGTAATCTTCAGACGGTTCTTCTGCTTCATTCGACTGTGGCAAATCGGTACGCGGAATAATTAAACTGGTACTGTTACAGTGCTCAAGACCACCATAACTATTGCCAGTGGCCATAGTCATAAAGGTGTAATCTTTAAAAGGTGCCGAGCCAAAAATTGCAATTTCAGTCTGACAGATTTTCTCTAAATCTGCTTTTAGGCGCTCGACATTGGTATTGTGTTGACCAGAAATCACCATTTTATGCTGAATTCCTGCTGCTTCAAATTCAAAGCGTGTCTGTTCAGCCAATTCAAACGGACTATCGATTAACTGATCATAATTTTCGGCTTTGAGTGTAAAGCGCCCTCTCACCAAGCTTTTTGCAGGTAAACCCGTAGCCAACTGAAAGTGTTTGAGCTCATCTGGAAGAAAAAGCTCAACTTCACATGGTTTTTCTTCTTGATTAGAAAGCCCCATACACACACAAGCTGGATTGACGTATAAACGGGTCTGATCAACATAGGCCCCACGCACCGACAGATCAAAAGCATAAACATCATATTCAACCGTAATGAGCTCGTGATCGTTGTTAAACAGTCTCCAGCGATTTTTTTGCTCTTTTTTAATTTGTAAAATACGACCTGCTTCATCGTATGCACGAACCGACTCAACATGTTTGGCAAACTCACGAATCAGGTAACTGCCGGGAATCCAGGTTGGAAGCCATAACTCCTGATTGGGGTCTGCAAGAAAACGTAAGGTGACATGAACGAGATGCTGACGATAGTCGTCAAATTCGATTTGATAATGCAACATAGTTCTACATAAGAATTAGCAAGATGATCTTAGCTTAGCATTTTTTTACAAAGTCTTGCGTAGTTGTCTTATTTGTCTGCAAAAGTCACTAGCCTTGAACCCAAAAAAGGCATAGCATGCGTGTGTTTTGGCATTTCCTGCTAGAGGATGGCAACCTAAGGTGAACACGTGCGACTGATACTGACCATTATTTCTTTATTTAGCCTTTTATGTGCATCTGTTGCACATGCAAATTTGCTTAATATTGCACCCGAGAGTGTTGAGGCAGAAGCATGGAGTATTGTGGATGCGCAATCTGGTCAAATCATTGCCGAGCACAACAGCCATGTACAACGGGCACCAGCATCCTTAACCAAAATGATGGTGGCTTACATTACTCTAAAAGAGCTAAAAGCAGGAAAGCTCCACAAAAATGACATTCTCACGGCAACACCTGTGGTCAATATGGTGATGTGGGATGAATCACAAATGTATCTCAAGCCGGGTGAGCAGATTTCAATCGATCAATTGCTTGCCGGTTTAATTGTGATGTCAGCCAACGATGCTGCAGTCAGTCTAGGTGAAAAAATTTCAGGTAACGTCCCCAACTTTGTGGCACGTATGAATCAAGAAGCACGCGCATTGGGAATGAAAGATACTCATTTTTCCAACCCGGCGGGTGTCACCATGACCGATCACTATTCTACATCGCATGATTTGAGCCTGCTTGCACAGGCAATTGTCAAAGAAACACCCGATTACTTAAATTACTCGAAACTTCCAAGTTTTCGCTATCAGCAGCGCTTTCATCGTGCGACCAATCTGGCGCTTAAAATGGACCCTACTGCTGACGGCCTAAAAACAGGTTACACCAAAGCTGCTGGATTTAACTTGGCGTTAACTGCAAAGCGCCCAACCATGAATGTCGATTTGCCTGAGCGTCGACTGATAGTGGTGGTACTCGGCACTAAAAATGCATTTAAACGTGCCGAAGTGGCCAACAAACTGATGAATTTGGCCTACGCCTATACTCGCGATGAAGAAGTGATCAAAAACAAGCAATTGATTGCAGAGCTTCCTGTTGTGAAATCCACCTTAAAAATGTTTAAGGTCGAAACACATACGCCAACCATTGTAACTACATCGCTTTACAATCTGGCACAGCCAATTGATCTCAACAACTTTGATAACATCTCTCAACGTTTGTTTACGCCAATGGCCAACGGTCAAAAGCAATGGATTGAACCCTTACAAACCACCAATACGCGTATTAATGTAGAACTGAATGAACAACAGTTGACCGCGCCTTTAATGAAAGCAATCAATTTGGCTACGGTTCAGATTTATCAAAACAACCAATTGATTCACAGCATTCAGATTAACGATACAGTGCATATCGAAGAAGCAAATTTCTTTGAACGTTTCTTTATGTGGGTAAAGGGTTTGTTTAATCTATTTGGGCATGACCAGCAAACAGCAAAGCTGTATCCGCTGCACTAAGTTGTAATCGTCAGATATATTCAGGCAGCTTCGGCTGCCTTTATTTTTGCAAAAACCTCAATAAAAATGCCATTTTCAACTTAAATTAAGACATTTTGAGCAGAAAACTCAATAAAATTTGATAAATCGCATTGAAAAGCTAAAAATCGTCTCCAACTAAGAAAAAATGAACGCTTAAATGTGAAATTTGTGAGATTTTGCGATTTTTAATCTACAAATCTGCTTTTTCACTTTATGATGTGAACTTAAATTGATTGAATGGATCAACAAACATGACTGCTATTGCAAATAACCACGTGGTTTCATTCCACTACAAATTAACGAATGCTGAAGGTGAAACCCTTGACCAATCTCAAGGCGAACCACTTGCCTATTTGCACGGTGCAGGTAACATCATCCCAGGTTTGGAAAATGCACTTGTAGGTAAAGCTGTTGGTGACAAATTTACAGTGAATGTTCCAGCTGCTGAAGGTTATGGCGAGTACAATCCTGATCTCGTTCAAGAAGTTCCAGCTCAAATGTTCCAAGGTGTTGAAAACATTCAACCGGGCATGCAGTTCCAAGCGCAAACTGATGACGGCGTTCAGATCGTTACAGTTAAAGCTGTTGAAGGCGACAACATTGTTGTTGATGCCAACTTCCCGCTTGCTGGTCAAGATTTAACGTTTGAAGTTGAAATCGTTGAAATTCGTGATGCAACTCAAGAAGAGTTAGATCACGGACACGTTCACGGTGTAGGTGGTCACCACCACTAAGCTGGAAATATCCAGTATAAAAGGTAAGGCTTCGGTCTTACCTTTTTTTATGCATCCAACACACAAAAAATGATAAAAATAGAGCATGAACTAAAATTAAACAGCATTTCACATCTCGCTCACTTTTTTACTTATAAGATTAAAGACAATTCGCTTTCACACACTTTATAAATTTAAACACTTTAAATAGGTCTACAGATGAATCAATTGATCTGGTTTCGAAATGATCTTCGGTTAAACGATCAATCTGCGCTATGGCATGCAACACAGGCCGGCACAACGCTTGCATTGGTTATTTTCTCTCCTGAGCAATGGCAAGGTCATGATGATGCGCCAATAAAAATCGATTTTTATTTACGTCAACTTGCACAGCTTAAAGACGATTTAACAGCACTCAATATTCCGCTGATTGTACGCACCATTCCATTATGGAAAGATATTCCAGACGAGCTAGTCAAGCTGGTAGAGCACTACAAGATTGAAAATGTTTATGCCAATGTCGAAGTAGGCATTAACGAACTTGAGCGGGATCATCAGGCTCAAACAGCACTCAATGCCATTCAAAAAGATTTAAAACTGTATCAAGATAAAACCCTATTCACTTTAGGCAGTATTCGTAATAAAAGTGATGCGCCTTATCAGGTGTATACACCATTTAAGAAAAACTGCTACGAACTGCTCAATATCAGTCTTCCTCAATGCTTCCCGCAACCCGAAGCTCAGTCGGATGTACCAAAAATCAAAGCAGATGACTCAAAACTTCCCTCCATGACGGACTTGGGTTATGACGAAATCGATAAAAAAACCCAAGCCCTCTGGCCTGTTGGTGAAAAAGCAGCGCATAAGCGTCTTGAAGTATTTATAAAAGATAAAATCAATCACTATCACGAGCTGCGTGAATATCCGGCCGCTGAAGGAACCAGTTGTATTTCACCGTATTTGACCATTGGTCTGGTGTCTATTCGTCAATGTGTACAGGCAATTTTTGCAAAACATCAGGGCCAGTTTTTATTAGAAAATAAAGGTCAGGAAGTTTGGCTGAATGAGTTACTCTGGCGCGAGTTTTATCAGCAACTCATGTTTGACTTTCCAAAGCTGTCGCGCCATCAGCCCTTTCAAGATCAAACCAAAACCATTCCATGGAAAGACAATGACGCGCATTTTGAAGCATGGACACAAGGTCAAACCGGCATTCCGATTGTCGATGCCGCCATGCGTCAGCTCAAGGCAACAGGCTGGATGCATAACCGTGTCCGTATGATTTGTGCCATGTTTCTGACCAAAAACCTACTGATCGATTGGCGTAAAGGCGAACAATGGTTTATGCAACATTTGATCGATGGTGATTTTGCGGCCAATAATGGCGGCTGGCAATGGAGTGCTTCGACGGGCACCGATGCCGCACCCTATTTCCGTATTTTTAATCCAGTCAGCCAATCGGAAAAATTCGATCCAGACGGGAAATTTCTTAGAGAATGGCTCCCCGAACTCAAACATTTGGATAACACTCAAATCCATGAGCCATACGCGAGTAAACAAATCTCGAAGCTCAACTATCCAAAACCGATTGTCGATTTAAAAGCCAGTCGTGCAGAGGCGATTGAAGTATTTAAAAATAATTAACTCATCTGTTGGCTTTCAGAAGGCTATTTATGTTTTTCTGGAAGCTTTACCCCATTCAAACCGGAACTCAAGTCATGCCATAAAATAAAATAGAAAAAACAGCTGACTTGCTATATTGTGATAACGTTTAATAAAAATATGCGTTTGTCTTATTTTGAATAAGTAAAAACTAAGAATAAACCGTTTTACTCATCTCATCGATTTATGTATTCAGGTAAGCCTATGACCTACTCGCATCATGCAGAAGATCACTATATTCATTGTACCGGTTGGCTACGTGCCTCTGTGCTAGGGGCGAACGACGGGATTATTTCAGTGACCAGCTTAGTCATGGGAATGGCCGCGAGTGGTGCAAGCTCGCATACCTTGTTTATTGCTTGTCTGGCCGGTTTGATATCGGGTGCAACGTCCATGGCCGCAGGTGAATATGTCTCGGTTCAGTCGCAAAAGGACATTGAGCATGCCGATTTGAAGTTTGAGGCAAGAGAGCTTGAAAAGAATCCTCATCTTGAATTAGAAGAGTTAACCATCATTTACATGCGCCGCGGCTTAAGCCCAGAACTGGCCAAAGAAGTTGCCATTCAGTTAACCGAGAAAGATGCACTTGAAGCACATGCGCGCGATGAAATTGGTATTATTGAGCAAACAGCGGCACGTCCTATTCAAGCCGCGTTTTCATCGGCTTTGTCTTTTTCATTGGGCGCACTTTGCCCGATGCTGGCTATTTTGCTGAGTCCTGAACATTTGGTGTCGATCGTGGTGTTGATTGTTGGTATATGTTCTTTGGCAATCATGGGGGCACTGTCGAGTTATTTTGCCGGTACAGCACTTTGGAAAGGCAGCTTACGGATTACACTTTGGGGCATTTTGGCGATGGCCTTTTCAAGCTGGGTTGGGTCATTTTTTCAGGTCGGACCTATTTAATCTTGAGCTGCAAATGATCAATCAGGCCTCAAACAACATTAGATGATCTTTTCATTCATATATCGCCAGTAACGCTTTGGCACATACTGAATATGCAATTTAATGTTTTTACGGGCCTGAATATTGACGCTGTTGAAGTAGTCTTTCCAGAGCTGGTCGTAGAGCATCTCCTGCTCATCCAGCTCAAGGTCAAAATTCTGACTAAAGCCATTGTCGATATTTTTATCGATGGTACTCGCATTGAGTTCGACTTGATGAATGGTATTTAAATCGTAATAAATACCGTAGTGGCGTTTTTCATCGTAAATCAGCCACTCTTGATCTTGGTAACGGGCCTTAAAATGTCGTTGAATCAACGGCAATACATTAAAATCTGGACGAACCAAACTGATAAAAAGTCCTTCTTTGGTTTTTTTAAACCGTACAAATGCTTCCATACGATGTTTTTCACGTCCCACTTGCTTGGTCCACTGTGCAACACCTAACACATCTGGATTGCCATAATTTTTTTCAATCGAAATATGGCTTTGAAAGACATAGACAGCAAAATTGAACAAATGCTGATAAGCCGGCAGTTGCTCAGACAAATAGCTGTAATAAAAGCGTTTCAGGCCTTCATTTGAGAGTTTTTGACTTAAACCTTCCCAAACGCGTTTGGCCTGTGCCTCATGGCTCGCAATCTCAATTGTTTCGGCAAGCAACGAATCTTGAGCCTGATGTTCAAGTGCCAACGTCACATCAAACTCTTTAAACTGAAATGCACGAAAGATACAGCATAAAAGCCCGGTCATTGTGCCATCAAACTGATATATCACCATCGCTAAAAGCCAAACCCCAACTGCGGTGATAATTGTTTGGTGTACTTAGATTGACCCGACTGCAGAATTTGCTGGCGAACCTGTGTCGGATGTAGCTCTTTTTTATAGGCTGGCGTGTCGATACAAAACATAAAATGCTGCGCGCGGCTATAGGCCACACCCATTTTTTTAAGTTGGTCGGTACGTAGTGGACCAAAACGACGCGCCTGAATAATTTTTTTGGCCGAACGTACCCCAATGCCTGGAATTCGTAGGATCATTTGATAGTCTGCTCGATTGATATCGACAGGAAAATATTCGGGATGTCGAAGTGCCCAGCTTAACTTTGGATCGACCTCCAAATCCAGATTAGGAAACTGCGGATTGACAATCTCATTGGCAGCAAAGCCATAAAAGCGCATCAGCCAATCAGACTGATACAAACGATTTTCACGTAATAACGGGGGTGCAGAACCAATCGCTGGCAAAGCCTTGTCTTGATCATTAATTGGGATATAACCTGAGTAGTAAACCCGTTTAAGCTTGTAATCTTTATAATGCTGATCGGCCATCATCATGACATCATAATCGGTCTCATTTGAGGCACCTACCACCATTTGTGTAGTTTGACCCGCAGGTACAAATTTTGGCACAGAGCGAATCAGCTTGCGTTCATCTTTAAACTGAATTAAGCGGTCTCGAACAATGCCTAAATCTTTTTGTACTTCGGCGTGGCTTTTCTCAGGTGCAAATTGTTTTAAACCTGCTTCAGTCGGCATTTCAAGATTAATACTCATACGGTCGGCATAAAGCCCCGCCTCGGTAATCAGCTCTGGTGAAGCACCCGGAATGGTTTTTAAATGAATATAGCCGTTGAAATTTTCTTCCAAACGTAATTTTTTGACCACTTGAAGCATTCGCTCCATGGTGTAATCGGCAGACTTGAAAATTCCTGAACTTAAAAATAACCCTTCTATATAATTACGACGATAAAAATTAATGGTCAGATCGACCACTTCTTGCACCGTAAATGCAGCTCGTTTGACATCATTTGAACGCCTAGATACGCAATAAGAGCAGTCATAAATACATACATTGCTAAATAGAATTTTAAGGAGCGAGACACAGCGGCCATCTTCGGTATAGCTATGGCAAATACCCGATCCGGTATTTCCCAACCCTTTGTCTTTGTTTTTTCGATCACTGCCGCTTGATGAACATGAAACGTCATACTTGGCTGCATCTGCAAGAATTTGCAGCTTTTCACGAATACGATCTGTCATGCATGTCTACCTGATCTGCGATTGCCCATAGCGCTATTATAAAAAATCGCCGTTCAGTGTAGACATGCATTTGATGTATTTACGACACCAGATGTCGCGTTAAATGTAAACAACTTTGCGTTGCAGCAAACCGCCTCAATCTGTCATGTACAGATAAATAATATACGCCGCAAGCTTCGCTGTCCGATGATCGAGATCAAAATTTGGATTACATTCTGCAACGTCCAAAACTTTTACTTTTCCGCTTGCCTTGATGCGTTGCAGCAGAGGTTCAAAAATAGCCAGATCGATCCCTTTAACAGCCGGTGCACTTACGCCCGGAGCGATGCTGGCATGAAAAACATCGAGATCAATCGTGATATAAAGCTCATCTACACGCGCTATAAAGGTATCTATTTTTCGCAATACCGCATCTAGATTGCTGCTATTTAGCTCATGATCGAACAAATAGTCGCAATGAAGCCGCTCGGCTGTTTCAAATAAGGCTTGAGTATTTGAATGTTTGGCAACGCCTAAGCATAAATAATGAAAATCTTGACCATGTTGTGCAGATAGCATTGCGGCATCGTAAAAAGGCGTACCTGATGTGACTTGAGTGGCTTCACGCAAATCAAAGTGAGCATCGAAGTTAATGACGCCAACTTTTTTATTTAAATCTTGATTTAAGACATGCCGAAATAACCCAGAAAAACTTCCAAAAGCCACCTCGTGACCGCCACCGAGTACCACAGGTTTACTGCCCTGTTGCAAACATGCATCTACTGCTGTCGCAAGTTGCTCCTGCGCAGCTTCAAGTGCAGCATCTTCACAGTAAATCGTGCCCCAATCTGAAATCGAAATACTTTGATGAACCGGCAAATTACTGAACTGAGTGCGAATTGCATCTGGCGCAAGCGACGCTCCCATCCGGCCATGATTTCGTCGTACACCTTCATCGGATGCAAACCCGATCAGCGTATACGTAGCCGTCGGGCTTTGCCCCACAAGATGGTGAAAGCGTAAATGCGCTGTGCCATCACCATCGTGACGCCCTTTCCACTGAAAGCTTGGGTGAATTGTCATTCCCTTTACCTCATGCATAAACTGAATATTCAATTTCCTGACCATGACGAATAATTCGCTTGGACAAATCTCCGCCCAGCCAGTAGGTCAGTTCTGAGGGGTGTTCGATCTCCCAGGCGACAAAATCGGCCACCTTACCCACTTCCAGACTACCGTGTGAATGTTGTAAACCCAAAGCCTGTGCGGCATATAGGGTTACACCAGCCAGTGTCTGTTCAGGTGTTAGTCGAAACAAGGTGCTGCCCATGTTCATCATCAGTCTTAAAGAAAGCGCAGGCGATGTTCCTGGGTTTAGATCACTCGACAAGGCAATTGGCACACCATGTTGCTGCAACAAAGCCACTGGTGGATATTTTGTTTCGCGTAAGAAATAAAAAGCACCAGGCAATAAAACCGCAACGGTGTTATTTTTTGCCATCGCAATCACATCTTGCTCAGTTAAATACTCCAGATGATCTGCTGAAAGTGCCTGATAACGTGCTGCCAGTGCGGCTCCCCCCAATGCAGAAAGCTGTTCTGCATGAAGCTTGACTGGCAGATTTAGCTGCTGCGCCGTTTGAAACACGCGCTCCACTTGTGCTGGCGTAAAAGCCAGATATTCACAAAATGCATCTACCGCATCGATCAGGCCTTCGGCATGTAGCTTAGGAAGCATCTCGTTACAGATATGATCGATATATGCATCTTGATCTGTGCTGCTGTATTCTGGTGGCATGGCGTGTGCCGCAAGACAGGTACTCTTCACGGTCATGGGGAGCTGCTTGGCAATTTGACGAATCACCCGCAGCATTTTACGTTCGTTTGTATAGTCCAGCCCATAGCCTGACTTAATCTCAATACTGGTCACACCGTCTCTTAACAGGGCACGAACGCGCTTGAGACCCGAAGCCAGTAATTCATCTTCAGTGGCGGCGCGGGTTGCACGCACAGTGCTGGCAATACCCCCTCCTTGTGCTGCAATTTCGGCGTAGCTCACCCCTTCAAGACGCTGCTCAAACTCTAAACTTCGATTGCCACCAAAAATACTGTGTGTATGGCAGTCAATTAGCCCCGGTGTCACCCAGCGTCCTTGCAAGTCACAGACATGCATATCTGTAATATCAGGCAAGTCCTGTTCTGGACCAATCCAGTTAATATGTGTACCTGAACTGATCAATGCCGCATTTTTTATGATTGAATATTGACCGTCACGCATAGTTGCCATGTGACAGTTTTTCCAAAGCGTTTTCATTGTTTTTTCCTGAAGCAGCATACGCACATGATACGGATGCTGCTTAAGTGTTATCGTTCCATTTCTGCACGGTGCTCAAGCGCTGTGGTGTCTTCTTCTACATGACCTTGCTTGGGTTTCACCCAAATCATGTAAGCAATCCAGAGTAAAATCAGCCAGCCGGCACCCACATAAATCGCAGGTCGGGAGTCTGGGAAATATCCCATCATCGCCAAAATAAACAGCATAAATATAATTGCGAAGGCTGGTGCAATTGGCCAGCCAATCACCGGAAAATCGAGCGCTTTAATTTCAGCCGCAGAGAGTTTGCGACGCATCGCGACTTGTGAAAGCAAAATCATCAACCATACCCACACCGTCGCGAAGGTGGCAATCGAGGCAATAATGATGAATACATTTTCAGGGATAAGATAATTTAAAATGACGCCAACCAGCAAAACACCCGCCATCACCACCACGGTCATCCATGGCACGCCGTTCTTAGAAAGCTTTTGAAAGATTTGAGGGGCTTGTCCGCGACTCGACATGCCATACAGCATACGCCCTGCACCAAATACATCACTGTTAATGGCCGAAATTGCAGCGGTGATCACCACAATATTTAAAATCGTGGCAGCAGAACCAATGCCCAAATTTTCAAAAATTTGTACAAAGGGACTACCCTGGCTGCCAATCTGGTTCCATGGAAAGATCGACATTAATACAAAAATAGTCAGCACATAAAATAGTAAAATACGTACCGGTACTGCATTAATAGCTTTCGGCAGGGTCTTTTTCGGATCTTGTGATTCACCTGCGGTAATCCCAATAATCTCGATGCCTCCAAAAGCAAACACTACCACCGACAAACAGGCAATCAGTCCTGCAATGCCGTTTGGCATAAAGCCATCATGAATCCAGAGATTTTGTAATCCCGGTGTAAAGCTCGAATGATCTGCATGAAAGCCGTAAAGCATCAGGCCCAAACCACCCACAATCATGGCGATAATGGCAGTGACCTTGACAATTGATAACCAGAACTCAAGCTCACCAAATACTTTAACGTGAATGAGGTTAATCCCGCCCAGAAACATGATTAATGACATGATCCAGATCCAGCGCGGTACATCGGGGTACCAAAACCCCATGTAAATCCCAAATGCGGTGACATCGGCAAGTGCCACGATCACCATTTCAAACACATAAGTCCAGCCGGTGGTAAAGCCGGCGAGCGGCCCGATGTACTGCGAGGCATAATGACTAAATGAACCCGATACTGGGTTATGTACCGCCATTTCGCCCAGCGCCCGCATTACAATATAAATTGCAATTCCGGCAATGATATACGCCAAGATGACCGAAGGGCCTGCCATTTTAATTGCTGTTGCTGAACCATAAAATAAACCCGTTCCAATGGCAGAGCCTAAGGCCAGAAAACGGATATGACGGGTATTCAACCCGCGCTGTAATGTGGAGTGTTGTGACATTTTAATCTCCAATCCTTGAGGAAATTCAGTTAGATTCGGCCACTCCATGTGACCGATTTATAGATCACACTTCAGACAAACTCGGCAATAATTTTGGAAGAATTAACGCATTTAGGCATCCGCTTGCGAGTAACGCGCTGGCCTGCTCGATATCAGGTGCAAAAAAGCGATCTTCGCTGTAATAAGGCACTTGATCACGCAATAAATGCCGCGCGCGCTCAAGTTTTGGTGAACTTTTCAATCCCTCACGGAAATCAAGTCCTTGGCATGCCCCGAGCCACTCTACCGCCAGAATGCCACGTACGTTGTCGGCCATATACCACAAGCGTTTTCCGGCATTTGGTGCCATGGATACGTGGTCTTCCTGATTGGCAGACGTCGGTAGACTATCGACACTGGCAGGATGTGCAAGTGCTTTATTGTCACTTGCCAATGCAGCTGCTGTCACCTGTGCAATCATAAAGCCAGAGTTGACACCACCATTGGCCACCAGAAAAGGCGGCAACTGCGACATATGGCGATCCATCATCATAGAAATACGACGCTCTGACAACGAGCCTATTTCCGCAATTGCAATTGCCAAATTATCTGCAGCCATCGCCACAGGCTCTGCATGGAAGTTTCCTCCCGAAATCACATCGTCCTCTGCCGCAAAGACTAGCGGATTGTCAGACACTGCATTTGCTTCAATTTCAAGAACTTCAGCTGCTTGACGAATTTGCGTCAGACACGCTCCCATTACTTGCGGCTGACAACGTAGTGAATACGGATCTTGAACTTTACTGCACTCTTCGTGCGACAACCCAATTTCACTCGACTCTGTCAGTAAGTCACGATACGCTGCTGCAACATCAATTTGCCCGCGCTGACCACGTACCTCATGAATTCGTGCATCAAACGGCGCGCGTGATCCGAGCATGGCTTCAACGCTTAAACCACCACATACGGTTGCTGCTGCAAAGAGATCTTCTGCTTCAAAGAGTCCACGCAAGGCATAGGCAGTAGAGGCCTGTGTTCCATTGAGCAGCGCCAGACCTTCTTTAGCTGCCAGTGAAATCGGCTCAAGGCCGGCTATTTTAAGGGCTTCAACTGCTGAAATCCACTGTCCTTGATAGCGCGCTTTACTTTCACCAAGTAATACCAGCGACATATGGGCCAGTGGCGCCAAATCGCCCGAAGCTCCCACAGAGCCTTTTAAGGGAATATGCGGGTAGACTTCGGCATTGATCAGCGCGAGCAGTGCATCAATCACTTTACGGCGAATACCCGAAAAACCGCGTGCTAAGCTATTGGCTTTAAGCAACATAATTAAGCGCACCATAGCATCATCGAGTGGTTCGCCCACCCCTGCTGCATGTGACAGCACCAATGAGCGTTGCAATTTTTCTAAATCTTCAGGTGCAATTTTGGTCGATGCGAGTAAGCCAAAACCTGTATTAATGCCATAGGCCGTGCGACCTTCGTTTACGATTTTTTCGACACAGGCCACACTCGCATTGATCGCCGCAGATGCGCTCTCATCGAGTTTTACCTTAATCGGCTGATGATAAGCTTGGCGTAAATCTGCGAGGGTGAGTTTGCCCGGTTGAAGTAAGAGTTCCATGTTTGGCGTCCTGTTTGCGCTATATTTATTTTAGATGCTGATTCGGTATCAGCATCTATCACCTCAATTTGAGCAAGTTATTGCGTGATCATTGGCAAGTTTAGTCCTTGCTCTTTGGCACAATCAATTGCGATTTCATAGCCTGCATCGGCATGACGCATTACACCAGTTGCAGGGTCATTCGTTAAAACTCGTGCAATACGTGCTGCTGCTTCGTCTGTGCCATCACAGACAATCACCACACCTGAATGCTGAGAAAAGCCCATTCCGACACCGCCACCATGATGCAATGATACCCATGTCGCACCACCTGCTGTGTTCAGTAGTGCATTTAAAAGTGGCCAGTCCGATACAGCATCAGAGCCATCTTTCATCGATTCGGTTTCACGGTTTGGACTTGCCACCGAGCCAGAATCGAGATGATCACGCCCAATGACCACTGGCGCTGACAACTCACCACTACGAACCATTTCGTTAAATGCCAATCCGAGTTTGGCACGCAGGCCCAACCCGACCCAGCAAATACGTGCAGGTAAACCTTGGAAGCTAATTCGCTCACGTGCCATATCTAACCAGCGATGTAAATGCGCATCGTCAGGAATTAACTCCTTCACTTTCGCATCAGTTTTATAGATATCTTCTGGATCTCCCGAAAGTGCAGCCCAGCGGAATGGCCCTATTCCACGACAGAAAAGTGGACGAATATAGGCCGGTACAAAACCTGGAAAATCGAATGCATTTTCTACACCCACTTCTTTGGCCATTTGGCGAATATTATTGCCATAGTCGAAGGTTGGAATGCCCATACTCTTAAAATCAAGCATGGCTTGAACGTGATGCGCCATCGATTTTTTAGCAGCTTGAACCACCTGCTCTGGCTCGGTTTTAGAGCGCTCACGGTATTCATTCCATGTCCAACCTACAGGTAAATAACCATTGAGCGGATCATGTGCACTGGTCTGATCTGTCACCATATCTGGACGTACTCCACGGCGCACCAGTTCAGGTAAAATCTCTGCTGCATTTCCATGCAAGGCAATAGAAACAGCTTGACCTTCTTGAGTGTATTTTTTAATACGCGCCAGTGCATCGTCTAAATCTGTTGCTTGCTCATCGACATAGCGTGTGCGTAAACGAAAATCGATACTCGCCTGCTGACACTCGATATTTAAAGAACAAGCACCTGCCAGCGTTGCAGCAAGTGGCTGAGCACCGCCCATTCCCCCCAAACCTGCGGTCAATACCCAGCGCCCTTTCAAATTGCCGTTGTAGTGCTGACGACCAGCTTCTACAAAAGTTTCATAGGTTCCCTGCACAATTCCTTGGCTACCAATGTAGATCCAAGAGCCTGCTGTCATTTGCCCGTACATTGCCAAGGCTTTGGCATCGAGATCATTAAAATGTTCCCAATTGGCCCAGTGCGGCACAAGGTTTGAATTTGCAATTAGGACGCGTGGCGCATCTTGATGGGTTTTAAACACGCCGACAGGCTTGCCCGATTGAACCAATAAAGTTTCATCAATTTCTAAATTTTTAAGGGTTTCGACAATTTTATCGAAACATTCCCAGTTTCGCGCAGCACGACCAATCCCTCCGTAAACCACCAGTTCTTTCGGATTTTCTGCCACATCTGGATCAAGATTGTTCATCAGCATGCGTAATGGTGCTTCGGTCAGCCAGCTTTTGGTGTTGAGCTTTGTACCGCGAGGTGCACGAATTTCAATATCACGGAATTTGGTTGTTGCTGTGGTCACAAGAGGACTCCTTCCTTTGAGTTTGAAGTGAAATTTAAGCTCACTTCACTGTATAGCGATGTATTAACTTGTATATACATCCATATACTACACAAATCCTTTTTAATGAAAAGATGCTTTTTTAAAAATTGTGGAAATTAATATATAAGACAATGTTTTTTATTGTTTTAATTTTTATACGCCATAAAAAAACACATACAACCTAGGGCTGTATGTGTTACTTTGATCCATTCAAAAATTTACTTTCTTAATTCAATTATGCACAAATTCTTAAAAATTCCAGAAATCGTCAGTATAGATTCTACCGCTTCTTGCCGATCTAAAAGTATACTTTCATAATGCAGAAGCAGGCAGGATTTTCCATTTATTTGTAGTACCTGAGGCTCGGTCGAGGCATTAAACAGAAAAATAAGATCTGCCGAAATATGACGAATTTGCGCCGACTTTGCAGCCAAGCGTACATGCTGCGCTTGCCAAAGATTTGGGTTATAAATCAGATTAAAGTCACGAATCGGCCCATTTAACAATTCGGCAAATACGTTACGCTCGCCAGAAAAGCAAATGCTTTGGCCCTTATTGAGTTGATGGACAATCCCCTCAATGTTCAAACAAAGCCCTGCACCCTCTAATACACTCAAGATGCGTTGCATTCCCAAAAAGTTGGAAAATGCACCAGATGCAGAAACATCCGCCATGGAAATTCGCCACTCAAAATGCGCCAGATCATCGCCAGCACTTCGAGCCAATTCCAGCGTATATCCCAAACCATTCTTCCAGCGCATTTTTTTATAATCTGAGGCCAGAAGATGTTTCATCATTGGGTAAATTTACCTTCCAGAAAATAGCGACTGCCCGGATAAATCAATCTTGCGCTTGAAACCAATTGTTTGTTCGACCATGTACGACGTCGAATCAGCAGGCACGGTTCAGTTTTATTAATTTTGAGCCATTTACATTCCTGTGCTGTTGCGAGAATGGCAGTGACCACGTGTTCACCTTCAGTTACCGGGGCCTTAGACATCAAATATGCATTAGGTGTAATGTTTTGAAAGTCTTGATCAAGATAATCAGGAATGATGACCGGATCGACTAGACGATCTTCAATTTGGACAGGTACATCATTTTCAAAATGTACAATAATCGAGTGGAACAGTGTCTGCCCTTCACGAATTTGCATTAACACACTTTGTTCGGCATTGGCCTGAATTTTCTCAAGCACCAGTACTTGGGCATGATGCTTATGATTTCGAGCCAATATTTCTTCGGCAATATTATTGACCTGAAATAACGCAGTTCGCCCTTGTCCTTCTGCAACAAATGACCCAACGCCCTGAATACGAACCAGTAAGCCTTCAGTGGTCAGCTCTCGAAGTGCTCGATTTACTGTCATCCGGCTACAGCCAAGCAAATTGACCAATTCACTTTCAGATGGAATCTTTTTGTTTACAGGCCAAGTCCCGTCATAAATACGCTGTGAAATCATGTGCTTTACACGCAGATATAACGGAACAGGGCTGTCTTGTGCCAGCGAGAGTTCCAGATCATTGTGTGTGGTAGGTCTTGACATCAGTTCCGGCTCATAGAATATTTACTCGTATATTTTAGCGTGATTTAGCTTTAATTGTATATACAAGACTATACATATGAATTTTTATTTGATTGTAGCTTTTTCATCGCTTTAAATTCATCTTTTTCCCTCTACATCGATTACATCGGCATAATGGCGAGGATTAAATTTATACACCAAAGTAGTGACCACAATCACCATGAACAACTGTAGCATCCAAGCGGTGGTATAGCTCGCTGTTATATCGTGCAAAATGGCAACCCACCATGGCGCAATTGCGGCAATTAAAAAACCGCCTCCTTGCATTAATGCAGAAAGCTGACCTGCCATGACTGGATCAGATAAGTGATCCAGCACAATAATCATCATCAGTGCAAAACAGCCTCCTAAACCTGCGCCAATCAGCATTACCCATACATAGGCAAACATCTGAGGAATAAAAACCAAGCCAGCAAAACCTACAATTTGCATCACCAGTGCCGCACTGAGCCATAGCCGACGATCTTGATTTTTCCGGGCCAAATAAGGCAAAACTAAAGCGGAAATGGCTTGGCAAAGCGTTAAAATCGCCATGAGGTTTCCGCTTGATTTAGCACTCCAGCCCAATTCTTGGTAAGCAGGTGCCAGCCATGCCACAATGCTGGTATAACCACTGTTAATTAGCCCAAAGCATACAATCAGCAACCACGTGCGCGGTTGTGATAAAAACAGCGAAATCGAAGCTGATTGAAGCTTATGCTGTGATGGCTGAGCTAAATAACGTGCCGCAAGAAGCAGCGCAACCAGTGCCGGAACACTAAAAATTGCAAGGCCAAACTGCCACGATCCATATTGTGCAGTGATCAGAGGCGTTAAAAATGCGCCAAGCGCGCCGCCTCCCATGAGCATGGCAGAATAAAGCCCCATCATGGGTCCCATCTGATCGGCAAACTCTCGTTTAATCAAGCTTGGAAATGTCACTTGCAACATCGCGACACCCAGCCCAATTGCGCCTGCCGTACCAATCAGTAATAAGCCATTCGGCGCGATAAATCGAGACGCACATCCTATACAAATCAGAGTTAAAGCTATCAGGCTGGCTTTTCGCTCACCCAAAGTGTTGTGTATCCACGGGCCCAGCAGCGCAATCACCCCCATGAGCAGCATAGGAACCAATGTCAGCAGTGCAATTCCTTGTAAACCAAGGCCCATATCGGCTTTAATCCGATTGACCACAGGGCCAATACTGGTCATAAAGGGCCGCAAATTTAACCCCACTAAAGCCACTGTTATCATCAATAAAGCTCGATTGGTCACCTGATTTACTCACTGTTGATTGGGTATGTTAATGGATTGCCAGTACGCATAGATCTCTGGGAGATGTTCTGGGCGAGTAGGAACATAACAAATTTGCATCGATTGCTTGGCAAATGGCGTAAAAACTCACGATCCACATTCACTCAAATGTTCCTCAAGTTTTTAGATATTCTTGTTTCTTATACTGCTCAGCAAAACCGTTCTGTACGTTCTCACTACTCAGCATAAACATGATCTTTTATATTTAGAAATTAAATTATTTAATCGAATACATTAAGATTATAAATACTTACTTTTAGGATCGTTGTAGCGATTTGGGAGCACCACATGTTTGATCCTCGTTTACTTCGGGCATTTGTGGCGATTGTTGAAACGGGAAGCTTTACCTTGGCGGCAGATCAACTGCATATGACCCAATCGACCATCAGTCAGCAACTGGCTCGGCTAGAACACGCTGTCGGTAAGCCTTTGATTGAGCGCCAGTCCCGTTCTTTACAACTGACCACAGCGGGCGAGTCGCTTTTAGGATACGCCAGACGTATTCTGGCCTTGCAACTTGAAGCACAAAATGTACTGAGCACCACCACAGGCAGTATTCCCATCCGTATTGGAGTACCAGAAGACATTATGAATACGGAAATGGCGAGATTACTGCATGGTTTTAGTGAAGCACACCGTTCAATCCGGCTTGATGTCACGGCGGGATTAAGTCGCGATTTAATGACACGCTATCGCGCAGGACAATTTGATATAGTGATTGTAAAGGAACCGATGGCCAGTGCAGATCATTTTGCAACATTTCCAGAAGCAATTGCCTGGTTTGAAAGTCAGCATTTTAGTCAAGTATGGCCCGATCCCATTCCTTTGGTAACCTTTCCGCAAGGTGGATTGTACCGCGACGAAATGTTTGATTTTATTGAACGTGAACGTAAACACTGGTATGTCGCTTTTTCAAGCAATAGCCTTGCCAGTGTTTTGGTCGGTATTGAAGCAGGATTAGGCATCTCGCTTTTGCCCGTGGCAGCCACACAAGGATACAATGTTCGCGAATACAGCGTCTTTGGGCGAGCACCCGCTATGGCGGTATCGCTTTATCGCTGGGAAAAAGATGGTGTTATCTCAGAACTAGCCACACAAATGGCACAAATATTACAAAATCGTTTGCATCAGTTTGCGCCATCCACATCGATAAGTGCTGAGTAAAAGGAAATGTGATCGCCACGCATTTTGAGCGATCACACTCAGTTCAATGATTCAGACTAGCCACGGCAACTGGTAAAAAATAATGTTCTGGTACATTTTGTTGGTGTCGCAGGCGCAGCTGCGCTGTTGTTCTGATCAAACGTTGCCGTGTTATTTTGCGTTGGAGTACCTGTTAAGCCACTTAATGCTCCGGCCAGATTGAGACGAGAAAAACGTAAACCATTTCGAGTATCGGTCACCAATGTTCCACTATTTTTGAGTCGATTGACGCTCTCGTCGAGGCTATCATTTGCAAAGGCATTATTGGCTCGAATAATGGCCAGTGCAGCCGCCACATGCGGTGTTGCTTGAGAAGTACCGCTCATAACAATGCCACCACCTGAAATTCGAACACCCGGTGCAAGTAATGTTAAATTTGCAGAACTGTTACTAAAACAAGCGACTTTATCTGCATAAGAGCTGCTATCGGTACATGAACTATACATGACACGGCCAATATTTGAGTCGTACACTGCCCCTACACTGACTGCTCCCTGTAAACAGGCCGGATATGAAATGGCATTGGATTTAGCCGAGTTTCCTGCCGCTACAACGGGTAATACACCTGCTTCACGTAGCGTTTGAAAGCTTTTTGATAATGAGCCTGTACAGGTCGAAGTATTTAAATCTCCCCCAAGACTCATGTTTGCAGTCTTGATATTGAGGGTTTTGGCATTGTTGGTCACCCAGTTTAATGCCGCTGCAATATCACTGTCATACGCCAGTTTGCCACGAAAAACATCCATGGCAATAATCTTGGTATCTGCCGCGACTGTGGCAGCAATCGCTGCAACATTGGTGCCGTGTTTTTCACTGTCATCAAGTTGATTATCTTCTGGCGCCATATCCATAGCATAGCTGACCCGACAACTGGCTGGTGTGCCGGCACGTGTGCAGTTTCCAAAATCATTTAAACGATAATCTACACCAGTATCTAAAATTGCCACCGATGTTCCCTGACCAGTATAACCTTTAGATTTTACTGCTGGTTGGCCAATCAGATTCAGATTTTCATTGGCCATGGTTTTAGACGCTATATTCGGATAAACCGCTTTGACCTCTGGATCATTGAGCAACTTTACCAAAGTATCACGCTGTTGAATTCGATAAAAAGTCAAAGGCAATGCATTGTAATCACGCATTAACTGCACACCGCCAAGTACGGATAGACGTTGTCTTAAATTCTGTTTTTGTTGATGCAGTTGTGTAATTAAGGATGTGCTTGTTAATGGCTGTGTATGATTCGTCTCGACAATCAAATCATTGGATGCATTATTCAATAGTGCATCCAGATTAATTTTACCTTGTGCAACTTTTTGTAGCGCCTGTGCAGACAGTTTCGCCCGAGCTTGTTCAGATGAAAGCTGAGCGTGCGCTGATGTTATTCCCAATCCAATACTTACAATGAATAGCATGTACTTATGCATGTGTTTAATTCCATTTTTGTTGGGTGAAGAAACGTTAGGGTTTAATAATTTGATTACCCGGGTCCTTTTCTGGATCTATGGGCTGAATGCTCAGATCACTTTTGGTATCGGCAAGTGGCGCGCTGTCGGATGCTTGCTGCTCTGCTTGAGTAAGTGAATGAGATGTCACGTCTTGAGTAGTGATATTATTTAGGTGAGATGGCTGATCAAGCTGCCCTGCTTGAGCTTGTGCAGTACTTTGCTTGATTGGGATAGCTGTCTCAGATGGTTGAAAATAAAAAAACAATAACGTCAGAAGCACAATAACTAATAGCAAAATAGAAGCAATTCGCATGTTTCATCCGTGTAGAATTGAGGTTGATGTGATGGGCTGATCTATCGATAAAACCAGATCATCCATGATCAAATTTCAAGCGAACATACCTGAGAATCATTATCAAAACTAGCTACAAACTGACGAAGAGTTCTTAAAAATACTGAGTTAAAATCCTCATATCTTTATAAAACAAAAAAACGCTTTAAATTCAATTATCTTGAAGTTATTTATGCTGTAATAAATGTGTCATTTAAATTTTTTGTTACACAAATAATCTTATCTTTGAAATTTACTTAAGGCCTGAAACCATTTGAGCATTTACAAATTATCCAAGTAAAAAACGCTGGTTTAAGCATCCATACACAATCTGTTATAGTCATCCAGACAAATCACATGACCATCATATGCAAAAATCCAAACAACTGGCACTGAGCTTAAAGCGGTTGATCGAAACAGGGACATGGAAAGCCCATGACAAACTTCCCTCGCTTAGACAGCAAGTCCAAATTTCTGGATTTAGCTTAATGACCGTTTTAAATGCCTATCAGGAGCTCGAAGCTCAAGGGTTAATTTATTCTAAATCAAAGCTTGGATACTTTGTTGCTGTCCCTCCAGTGCCTGCATCGGGCACACATAACATGGTTCAGAGTACCAATATCGAAATCAATTCACGGGTATTTCGTTATTTAAAGTCGATTCAGTCTGAGCATATTGTGCCATTTGGAAGTGCCTTTCCTGACAGCCGTTTACTTTATTCAGCGCAGCTGATGCATACATTGGCTCGACAAGCTAAACACAAAGCGGCTTATCAGCAAATGCCAAGCCTTCCACCAGGAAATTATGCATTACGCAAATACATAGCGCAGCGCTATTGCATGCAGGGTATTCCGACAGACCCAGAAGATATTGTGATCACTTCGGGTGGGTTAGATGCACTGAATCTTTCACTACGCGCGCTTACTCAGGCAGGCGACTATATTTTGCTACAAGAATCCATTTTTTATGGTGCTTGGCAAGCCGCAGAAAATCTGGGTTTAAATGTGATCATACTACCGGATCACCCTGAATACGGACTCGATCTAGAGGCTTTTAAGCAAGCACTGATCACCTACCCTATAAAAGTATGTTTATTGATGCTCAATAGCCAGAATCCGATTGGTTTTACCGTGTGTGATGAAATTAAGGCACAGCTTGCAGCATTACTATACGAGCATGATGTGTACTTGATTGAAGATGATGTCTATGAGGAATTGTATTACGGCGTACACAAACCACACTCGATGAAATTCTTTGATCGACATCATCGAGTGATACACTGTAGTTCATTTTCTAAAACATTAGGCGCAGGATTTCGTGTAGGTTGGGTGTATGCTGCACAATTCTCGGCGCAAATTCAGCATTTACAACTGATGAGCACCATCTCTGTGAATGCGCTGATTCAAAGTACATTGGTCGAATATCTGTCTCAACGCCATTACGACAAACATTTAAAGCAGTTGCGTAGCAGCTTAAAACGTCTTAAAGATCAATATTACGAAATACTGACACAGCGACTACCAGCGACTTGCCACATACATTATTATCCTTCTGGATATTTTTTGTGGATTGCTCTTCCAGAACAGCTAGACAGTCAACAGTTGTACCAAGATCTCCTACAGCACCAGATTGGAATTGCGCCAGGTTATTTATTTAATCAGCGCCCCGAACATGCGCATCATTTGCGCTTAAACTGTTCGTTTGAAATTGACGCCACCATTGAGCAGGCACTTCAACAACTCGCACAGTCGATTAAGCGACAATTTGCACTCAATTCAATGCATATTCCCAAATCAGATAACCCATAAAAAAGCCCAGAAATGAGTAAAACGTAATGATAAAAAAAACAAACCAGGCTTTATTTTTACGAAATAAAAAGTTCATGCTGTCCACTCCTGATTGAATATGACACTTTAGAGTTTGGCAGACCATAGGAAAACTGGTAGATACAATTTTTGATGAATACACTATAACAGACCATAACAGCGCACAAGAGGCGCTGAATGAGTCAAGCTTTAGGTTTAGCCGATCAAGAAGATTTAAGTGAAGATGCCACCGTGTCGGTAACTGGCTGATGATTTGGTCGGTACAGTAAAAACAGTACGGAGAGTGCAGCAATTAAAATCATGGGAATACTGGAGGCAATTACAAAGATTTCACTTTGGCCAACGCTCAGTAAATAGCCTGCGAAAAGTGGCCCGATAAATGCGCCAACTCGTCCTAACGCCACTGCGGCACCAACACCAGTCCCCCGCATTTTTGTAGGGTAATATGTTGCAGCCAATGTATACAAAATCGACTGACACCCAATAACAAACATACCACACCCTGCGGCGGAGAGCGTGAAGGCAACAGTCGTATGCGAATAGGCCAAACCAATCAATGACAGGAAGATTCCGGTATATGCGCACATCGCAATCATAATTTTATTGAAACGATCGAGCATCAGGCCCAGAAGTAACACCCCAACAGAACCTCCCAGATTAAATCCCATTTGAATATAACTTGCTTGATGCTTAGTTAATCCTAAACCGGCAATCAGTGTAGGAAGCCAGTTTTGTAGCAAGGCCAGCACCAGTAAGGTTCCAAAAAAACTGATCCATAAACTTGCGGTGGTGCGGGTTCGTCCTTGAGAAAATAGCACCTCAGACATACTGTATTTTGTACTTTGCCGTTGATGGCTTTTCAGATAAGCTTTTGATTCAGGCAAAAAATAATAAAGAACAACGGCTAAAAGAAGTGGCGCCCCGCCCCCCAGATAGAAAATATGTCGCCATTGATGATCTGCATCTAAGCCTAGTGCAACTACAGAAGTCAAAAAACCGCCAATTGGCATACCATAATACATCGAACTGACTGCTGTGGCCTTATATTTATCGGGAACCGCCTCAGATACCATGGTAATCACAATTGGCAGTGCGCCACCCATGCCGATACCAGTCAAAAAGCGAATCGCTAATAAAGCTGTATATTCCTGCATAAAAGGCGTAATGAGAGACATTGCACCAAAAATAATGACACAGGCAATTAACACTTTTTTGCGACCTATCACATCGGCAATACGTCCTGCAATTAATGCACCGGGTAAAGTCCCCAAAACAGCAGCACTGAAGATCCAACCCATCTCGGCGCTCGACAACAGCATTTCTGCTTTCATACGTGGGGCAGCAACACCCATAGACTGCAAGTCAAAACCTTCAATAATCGCAAAAATAAAACACAATACCAAAGTAATGATCATGACATGAGATGAATGAGGAGGCTGTTTAAGACCGGATTCAACCGTTTGCATGTTTATCTTCCTTTTTATTTTGTATAAATCAGCTTTCCGAGCTGTTTTTGATTTTTTTCAAACTAACAAAGATTATTTATTTACACAATAGTGAATTAAATTATGAATAGCATAATTACTTCAATTGATCTTGTTTGGATCACTCCTACGAGCGAGTTAAAACTTCATTCTAAATAACAAAAAGCACCCGAAGGTGCTCTTGTTTGGACAGATGTCCTTATTGCGGAGTGATGTTCACTGCGCTTGGGCCTTTTTTACCTTCAACGATGTTGAAAGAAACGCGTTGGCCTTCATGCAAAGTTTTGAAACCGTCAGTTGCGATTTCTTTGAAGTGAGCAAATACGTCTGGACCAGAATCTTGTTGAATAAAACCAAAACCTTTAGTTTCGTTGAACCATTTAACGGTACCAGTAGCTGTGTTAGACATAATCTATCCTATAAATTTTAAGGGTGGAGCGTCATGCGAGATGACTATTTAACTGTAAAAATTGAACAAATTGAGCTTAAGATCTATAAAACGAAGGATTAAGACTAAAACTACGATACTTAAAGAAGATTGAACTAACCGTCTAATTTTTCTAGTTGCAATTAGCATACAGCAAAAATGAAATTATTCAACCGTATCTTGGGTCTGTTTCGCAACTTCATTCGGGATTTTGTTGGTTACTCGCTCAAAGCTTTGTGAATCCAGCAATAGGGATTAGATGAGATCGTGTTCAAACTTAAAAAACAATAAATCACCAGCACGATCAAGACTGTTGATCTTACAAAAGGTAACTTATAAAGAATGCAATATGTTTGATTTCATTTGAGCTGAAATTCGTATAAAAAAGCGAGTATTATTTATTAGTCGCTTTTTCATTTATTTTTTCTGTGATGAGTGTGAAGCTATATCTCAGAGAAAGCTGGTTGAAGATAGATTGAATTATTAAATATCAATCAAATGTAAATATTTTAATAAACCATTAATCTTTTATAATTTTACCATGAACAATTGAACGAATAATTAATCTTAAAATCATCCACCATGCATAAATACTAGCTATAGACGTTGATTCATCATCATTTAATAAACCATGTGCTACATTATTTCTTAAATTATAGCCCAAGGCTTCTGTGAAAATACTTTTGATTTCAAAAGTTAAATCTTTTCCAAAAATCTGCTCAGCTTCAGGAAGTTCCATTAATGTACTTAATCCATTTTCATTTTCTATACCATCAATAGAAAGATTAGTTGTAATTGCACCCGCTTGCTTTAATAATGATCTAACGATATGTTCAACTTGTGGACAAAGAAGATGTATCGCAAGACCAAATTCATTTTCAAAACCTAACCATAAGGCATTACCCATTAAAATTTCTCTACCATCTTGAACAATAGGTGACTGCTTACAAACAGCAATCATTAGATCTTTAGAGAATCTATGTTCCAGTTGAAGCTGTTTTAATGATGGAAGAATTTGAGCTTGAACCGCAAAATCAATGTGGATAGAAAATTGGCTTTGAGCTTGACGAAGTAAAGCGGCTTGATTTGCAGGATCATCTTCTCCGGCTGTTAAATTTCTACCTGGCGTGATTGCTATCACACGCCCATCACTACTGAGATGACGTCCCCCAAATAAACTCCCAAAGATACTATTCTTTAGAATATCGTTAGCACTATTTAATAATTTTTCATATTTAATTGGATGACTCACACCTGTAAAAAATAATAAGGCTTCTTGAGGAGTAGCTTTTGCTTTCACATGGTTAATAGATGATTCTATTAAATCTGAAATATCTACATTAGGTAATGTAAAAGAAACCATTTCATCTAAAGAAGCTTGCCCTGAAGAAGTTATTTTCTGACGAATCTCAATTATCTTACTTTCGATATCATATTTACTTCGATCTCTAACAGGAATTCGGCGATACGCTTGAACAGCATTTTCATAAAAACCATTTGCCACCAAATTACTATCTAAACTTCTCTTTTTAGCTTCTGAAACGTAGCATTCAGCAATTGCCACTAAAGACTGTAAGTGTTTTTCAACTTCACCATCTTGCTTATTTTTTTTTGAAGATAGTTCGAAATATAAGATTGCGGAAAGAAAGTCACTATTATTCTTTAAGTCATTTGCTTTGTCATATAAGGTTTGTGCTATTCGAGACCTTAAATCATCGTCAATCTTCAATGTGTCTAGTAAATCAGCAATCCATAGCTGCATAAATTTACTATCTGAATACTCTTTAAGGAAAGCTGCAAAAAGCATACTTTTTATTTGTTCTAAACGTTCCCAATCCTTAATTTATATAGCTAAACGTGCTCCTCGTTCTAAACATTTATTTATATCTTTTTGCCAAGATTGGTCATCAATTTCATTTCCAATATAAGCATCAATAGCTAATCTTCCATGGTTAATATCTTTAGGCTTTTGCATTAACCACAAAATATCAGCAAGTCGCGCCTTTAAAAATGACTCACTTATGTCATCTAGAATCTGTTCAAAAAAAGACAATTCTTCTGCCGTGAAGTCTTCAGGAATTGTAGATCTTCTACCCATTTGAAAATCTTCAAATATAGGCTTAAACGGTTCATTTAAGCTACTTGGTATAAGTCTCATCGAAGCTGCTCTGGATAATAACTCGAGAACTTTATGTTCCTCAGTTCTTCCTGTATCCAACATACTTTTCGCTAATGTTTGTAGACTTTGCATAATGGTGGAATAACCATAATGATCATTTTCAGGAATATTTGTTTCCCAATTACATTCTAAAAATTTCTCACGTGCATGATCTAATGTATTTTCCATCTGACTCTCAATTTTTTATAAATTTAAAAATAATACTTATTAAATATACATAAATTTTAATACTTTAATTTTTTATTTTGCTTACTACAGGCTTATGTTGCATAAACCCCAAAAACAACAAAGCCCTGACATACTCAGGGCTTTGTATAAAATTTGGCGGAAGCGGTGAGATTCGAACTCACGGAGGACTCACAC
>NZ_JVOR01000089.1:0-15672 GCF_001054715.1 Acinetobacter sp. 243_ASPC
CACGTAAACGTGGGCACAATTGGTCACGTTGACCATGGTAAAACAACTCTTACTGCTGCGATCGCAACTATCTGTGCGAAAACTTACGGCGGTGAAGCGAAAGATTACTCGCAAATCGACTCGGCTCCAGAAGAAAAAGCACGTGGTATTACCATTAATACTTCACACGTAGAATACGATTCTCCAATTCGTCACTACGCGCACGTTGACTGCCCAGGCCACGCCGACTACGTTAAAAACATGATTACTGGTGCTGCTCAGATGGACGGCGCGATTCTTGTGTGTGCAGCGACTGACGGTCCTATGCCACAAACTCGTGAACACATCCTTCTTTCTCGTCAGGTAGGTGTACCTTACATCGTTGTATTCTTGAACAAATGCGACCTTGTAGACGACGAAGAGCTTCTTGAGCTTGTAGAAATGGAAGTTCGTGAACTTCTATCTACTTACGACTTCCCGGGCGACGACACTCCAGTGATCCGTGGTTCTGCACTTGCAGCGCTTAACGGTGACGCAGGTCAGTACGGCGAGCCTTCAGTTCTTGCGCTTGTAGAAGCACTAGACTCTTACATCCCAGAGCCAGAGCGTGCAATCGACAAAGCATTCTTGATGCCAATCGAAGACGTATTCTCAATTTCTGGTCGTGGTACAGTAGTAACTGGCCGTGTAGAAGCTGGTATCGTGAAAGTAGGCGAATCAGTTGAAATCGTAGGTATCCGTGATACACAAACTACGACAGTAACTGGCGTTGAAATGTTCCGTAAACTTCTAGACGAAGGCCGTGCGGGCGAGAACTGTGGTGTTCTTCTTCGTGGTACTAAGCGTGAAGACGTACAACGTGGTCAAGTACTTGCTAAACCAGGTACAATCAAGCCGCACACTAAATTCGACGCAGAAGTATACGTACTTTCTAAAGAAGAAGGTGGTCGTCATACTCCGTTCCTTAACGGTTACCGTCCACAGTTCTATTTCCGTACGACTGACGTAACTGGTGCAATCCAATTACAAGACGGCGTTGAAATGGTAATGCCAGGCGACAACGTTGAAATGTCAGTAGAATTGATCCACCCAATCGCAATGGACCCAGGTCTACGTTTTGCGATCCGTGAAGGTGGTCGTACTGTAGGTGCTGGTGTTGTTGCGAAAGTAACTGCATAATCACTATTCAGTGAAAAAAGCGCTCCTCTGGGGCGCTTTTTTTATGTCATCAATTCATCGAGATTTAAATAAATCCGTTTCATCTATTACATCTTTTTCTCTTGCGTCGAAAAACTCGTTTTATCTATTACATCTTTTTCTCTTGCGTCGAAAAATCCGTTTCACTCATCACGTCTTTTTCTCCTCATGTCCTTAACTGACATTTCTGTGTCCTAAACTGCACTTACACGTTTTTATGAAAGAAGTATGATCTTAATCAAGAAATTAAATAAGAAAGCAGGGGTCTTTTACCCTTGAGGAGTCGTTGGCATGAACGCTAAAGTGAATATTACCAACCGTGCAGGTGCAAGTTTTCCAGTTCGTCGTATGAACTTTGACTTCAACGATGTACCTGAATATTGGATGAATGGTTCTGCAGGTCTGACCCATTTTATGACTGCTTTATCTGCTTTATTTCCGGATGGTGAGAAGTTTTTTATCGATTCGGTTCGTGCAGTACGCTACCATCCTGCAATCAAAGACAACGATGCATTGCAAAAAGAAATCAGTGCCTTTATCGGTCAAGAAGCTATGCATACTCAAGAGCATGTTGGCTTTAATGCCTCGGCACAAAAATATGGTCACGATGTGGCAAGCCTTGAGCAAAGAACAGGAAAAGTCATTCAGACCGGCCGTAAAATTTTTGCAAAACTCGTCAAACCGTTTGGTATGACACAAGAAATGGTTGATTTAACCGCCACTACAGCACTTGAGCATTTTACTGCGACCATTGCCTCACAATTATTACGAAACCCACATATTCAAGCGCTTATGACTGATGATACGATGTCGACCATGTGGTACTGGCATGCAATTGAAGAGAATGAGCATAAAGCCGTAGCCTATGATGTGTTTGAGGGAATCTTTGGTCGGGATTTAAAAGCTTATTCGCTTAGAAATACGGCATTGGTAGTCTCTATGCTGGCTATTTTTATTACTCAGTCATATTTTGTTGCTAAGCTTTTACAAGAAGATGGTAAATTAAATCTGAAAGAGCTTGGCACAATTTATACGTATGCCTATAGCCCATCTAAAGGTATTATTACTGGCATGTTAGATGAAATGTTGGCGTATTTTAAGCCTGGGTTTCATCCGAATGATTTAGATACCAATAACCTGTTGGCAACATGGAAAGCCAAACTGGGTTTATAAGATTTAAAGTTAACTCCGTGGGCAAGCAATTGCCCTTTTTTTATGCCGAGTTGTTGGTTAAGATTGTGCCCCGAGTCTCTTCATCTAAATCTTTATTATGCAAACTCCCGTGATTCGTAAAATGCAACATGACGATGTTGAAGCTATCGTGGCGATTGAGCGCTTGGTTCAAGCTCATCCATGGTCAGCACAGCAATTTTATGAAGCGGTGGATTCATATCAAAGTACCGTGATTGAAATACAGAATAAATTGGCGGGCTTTTGTATTTTGCAGCCTGTGCTTGATGAAGCCAATTTGTTATTGATGGCAATTGATCCTCGGCAACAGGGCAGAGGGCTTGGCTTTGACTTACTCGATGCGTCGATCAATCTTTTAAGTAATCAACCTGTGCAAATTTTTCTAGAAGTCCGCGAAAGTAATGCAGCAGCGATTCGTTTATATGAAAAATCTGGATTTCATCAAATTGATTTACGACGCAATTATTACCCAAGACCAGAAGGCGGACGTGAGCATGCCATCATTATGGTGAAAGCATGCAGTGATAATTTTGCCGATTTATTTAAGTAAGCAGCGCTTATTTAATCACTAAGCTGTTCCATTCAGAAGGTAAAATGGTCATCAATGACTCACCCAGTTGATCAATTTCTTCTTGCGACAGTGTGCGATTCAGGCGGCGCCATTGGCCGTCTAAAAGTAATTCGAGGGGAATATACTGAGATTTGTAATTCATCTTTTGTGAATGTGGCACCCAGTAACCTAAATATAAATAATCGAGCTGTAACGATTGCACATATTCGAGCTGTTTAAGAATTGCAAACACACCTAAAGATCGGCGCTGCTCGGCTGGATCAAAAAAGGTATAAACCGCAGATAATCCGTCGTCCATCAAATCACATGTTGAAACGCAGACCAAGCGATTATCTTTCCATAATTCTAAAAAGAAGCTTTCGGTACAACTATGCACCAGAAACTTTTCAAACTGATCTAAACTTGGTGGAAACATATCGCCATCGGCATGTCGTTCATTGATGTAACGCTCATACAAGGCATAATGCACATTTGTGGCGGCATGTGTGGGCACAATCGACATGCGCAGATCCTGATTTCTTTTCCAGGCTTTCTTCTGCATGCTGTTCATTTCAAATTCGTCGACCGGTACGCGGCAAGACAAGCATTGTCTGCACAAATGGCATTCTGGGCGATACACAAAGTCGCCGCTACGACGAAAACCAACGCGTGAAAGTTCAGAAAGCGTCACCACGTCAATCCGGTGGATTGGATCGAGAAACACCATGCGCGCAGATTTGTTGTCTAGATAGCTACAGTCGTGGGGCGGGGTAATATAGTACTGTAAGTCATTAAGAAGGGACTTTGGGTGGTAAGATTTCATCGTGTATGTCCCCTCATTGTTATCATTCGGTTAGTTTTGCAATTTGGGCAATTCTTTTACTTGAAAATACACGTTCTGAATACTTTTTCCAATTGATAGGGGGCTCAATAATTACATCTTGTAACGATTTTAAGTAGTCTTGACGAGAAAGTGTACAAGCACCCAAGCTTAATAAATGGTCATTGACCAGTTGACAGTCAATCCAGCGCACTTGATGTTCCTGCCCAATCAGCATGAGCGTATAAAATGCCATTTTGGAGGCATCGGTACGTGTACTAAACATTGATTCTCCAAAGCAGCCTTTACCAATACTCACACCATATAATCCGCCTACTAATTGATCTTCTTGCCAAACTTCGACGCTATAGCCGTAGCCTGCTTTAAACAGTTCGACGTAGCCTTGCACGATGTCTTCTGAAATCCAGGTGTCATTGGTGTAATTGCGGGGCAGGGCGCAAGCACGAACCACTTGCTCAAAGGCACGATTAATGGTCACTTGATAATCGTATTTTTTCATACTCCGAATAAGTGTTTTACTCGGGTGATATTGCTCGGGATAGATTACGCAACGCGGGTCGGGGCTCCACCAACAGATCGGATCACCTTCATTAAACCAAGGAAATAATCCATGTGTGTAGGCTTCAAAAAGTGTTGAAGGTTCTAAATCTGCCCCGATGCAAATCAACCCTTGGCCCTCTGGGTCGGCTTCAACTGGATCGGGAAACACATACATCGAAGGTAAAATCATGAGGGGAGAGAGAATAAAAAAAGATCGGCCTTATTTTAGCCGATCTTTTAATGTGATGAGAACTGCTGTGTGACTTAGATGTTTTCTAAGTATTTGTCTGCATCAAGTGCAGCCATACAGCCCGAACCCGCCGAAGTAATCGCTTGACGGTAAATGTTATCTGCAACGTCACCTGCTGCAAAAACACCCGGAACTGAAGTTGCAGTTGCATTACCTTGCGTACCGCTTAGGACTTGAATATAGCCATCACGTAACTCAAGCTGACCTTCAAACATGCCCGTATTTGGCTTGTGACCAATTGCAACGAATAAGCCTTGTACATCAACAGTTTGTGTGCTTTCGTCTTGAGTCGATTTTAAGCGTACGCCTGTAACGCCCGTATTATCACCCAAAACTTCATCGACTTGATGGTTCCAGATAATGCTGATTTTGCCTTCTTTCTCTTTTTCAAACAGATGATCTTGCAAGATCTTTTCTGAACGAAGGCTACTACGACGATGAACCAGTGTGACGTGAGCTGCAATATTCGATAAGTAGAGTGCTTCTTCAACAGCAGTGTTACCACCACCCACAACCATCACGTTTTGACCTTTGTAGAAGAAACCGTCACAGGTTGCACAGGCACTTACGCCCTGACCCATAAATGCGGCTTCCGATTCTAGACCGAGGTATTGTGCAGTCGCGCCTGTTGCAATAATTAAAGCATCACAGGTGTACTCTTCCATATCGCCTTTTAAAACGAACGGACGTGTATTTAAATCAACTTCATTGATATGGTCATAGACAATGTCGGTACCGAAACGTTCTGCATGCGCCTGCATACGCTCCATCAATACCGGACCCGTTAAACCTTCAGGATCGCCAGGCCAGTTATCTACCTCAGTTGTTGTAGTCAACTGTCCACCAAGTTGTAAGCCTGCAATCAGCGTTGGCTTCAAATTGGCACGTGCAGCATAAACTGCAGCGCTATAACCTGCAGGACCAGAACCAAGAATAATAAGTCGAGAGTGACGAGCGCTCATGACGAGTTCCTTATTAATATCGAAATTTTTGAAATTATACGTGAAAGTTGAGCCAAATGGCGTCGTTTTGATGTGGATAATATTGATCAACTAAATCGAATTGAGCTATATACGATTTTATTGAAAGATGTTAACAACAAGCTTCAACAATCATGCATCATTTTTTACAGAACAGGTGCATAATATGTGAATTAATTCGTTGCCGGTTTTGAGCCAACGAAAGAACAAATGAATTCATTCAAACTGGTTTTACAGGACAGTATATGACTGCGGTGTCGAGCGTTTATGCACAGCGTTTATTAATTACATTATTTTTGGTTTCGTTCGGGATTTATCTGTTTGTCGCGACTGTGACATATACCCCATTCGATCCCGGCTGGATGCATATTTCAAGCGACACTCAAAATGTCTCGAATGCCAGCGGCGTTGCCGGTGCATGGATTGCTGATTTGCTGTTTGGCTTTTTAGGCTGGGCGAGTTTACTGATTCCATTGTTTTTGTTTATTGAAGCCATTCAAGTCTGGTGGCCACGCAGTTTTCTAAACCGACCGTTTCGCTATGCAGCGCAGTTTTTTATTATCTTAGCCACCTCTACATTGCTTTATCTGTACTGGAATGTACCAGCAGATACCTTAGCCAATGCCTCAGGAGGCATTATTGGCTATGAGCTGGGTGAAAGTCTGTCCGGTATCCTGACCATTTATGGTGCAACGCTGTTCTTGCTGGTATTTTGGGTGCTATTGCTCACCTTGGCATTTGGTATTCAATGGAATCGTACATGGGCAACACTCAAAGCAACACCAGCTTATTTACAAGACCTATTTTATAAAAACGTTTCTCCGAATGAGTCTGACTATGATTTGACGGAGCAATCAGCCAAGAAAGCGCCACAATCGGTCAGTGCTGCATCTAAAAGCGCTTCTGCTTTACCAGAACAAGCGGTTCAACCAGAGCAAGAAAACCCAAGTGTTGCGCCAGCGGCACGTACCCATCAGTATGTGGCAGATGACGAGACGGTTGAGCGGTTATTCCAAGATGTCGTTGCGAAAGAACAGCGTGCCCAGCAGCAATATCAAGATCCATTACCTGTAGATGATCAGGAATTTGAGAAAGCGCTTGAAAAGGCACATCGGCTTGAAAGTGAATCAAAGCGTTTGGTACCGACCGGAGAGGTATGGAAAGCGCTGCAATCTGATGATCTGACTCACAAACAGGAAATCGATGCATTACTTCGTGCCGCAGATGATGAACACGCACAATTAAATGCACAAGCTCAGCGTGCACACACAGATTCAGTCTCAGCTCATGATCAGTCAAATCCTTTAAATAAAGATAAACTGAACTGGAATGACGATCAGATTTTTGATGAATTACTGGCCGCTATGCCGAATCAATCGGGGTCTGACATTCACACGCCGTTTGTCTCGCAAGCGCAGCCAACTACGCGTTCAGAGACTGATCATTTGATCGAACAAGTCGAGCAGACGATTAAAGCGTCATCTACAACGCATCAGCCTCAAAATCGATATGCGGCGTATGAACCAGAAGAGCAGTCTGATCTTTTGACTGAAGAAGAAATCAGAGCGCCAGAGCCACTCAAACAAGCGCCTGTTGCCAAAGCAGTAACGCCAGAAAGCGAGCAGGCCGCACTTTCAAAAGAAGCCTTCATTGAAGCTTGGCAAGAAACCGCAGGTAAGCCGGTAGAAGATGAGTTTGATTTTGACGCCCCACTCACAGATGCTTCGGGAAGACCGATGTCACGTGCAATGCAGGTGGCACAAAAGCGTCGTGATTTACCAACGTTACCGGGCTTTGAGTTACTTGATAAAGTTGATCCGAATAAGAAGGTCAACTTCACTGTCGAGCAGCTCGAACGTTTATCTGAACTGCTTGAAATCAAGTTACAAGAATTTAATGTGAAGGCCAAAGTGGTCGAGGCTCAGCCTGGCCCTGTAGTTACACGATTTGAGCTTGATCTGGCGCCCGGTGTGAAAGCATCTAAAGTTACCAATATTTCACGTGACTTGGCCCGCTCAATGTCGATGGCATCGGTACGTGTGGTTGAAGTCATTCCCGGCAAGCCTTATATCGGTATTGAAGTACCAAACAGCGCGCGTGAAATGGTGCGCTTGATCGAGCTGCTTGAGACACCGTCATTTAAAGACCCTGCCGGCTTACTCTCGATGGCTATGGGTAAAGATATTTCAGGTAATCCTGTCATTACCGATTTGGGTAAAGCACCGCACATGCTGGTAGCAGGAACGACTGGTTCGGGTAAGTCGGTCGCAGTCAACTCCATGATTTTATCAATGCTGCTCAAATATACCCCAGATCAGCTTCGCCTCATTCTGATTGACCCGAAACAGCTTGAATTGGCCAATTACAACGATATTCCACACTTGCTTACCCCAGTGGTCACAGACATGAAAGACGCGGTGAGTGCACTTAACTGGTGTGTCAATGAAATGGAACGCCGTTACAAGCTGATGTCATTTTTAAAGATCCGTAAACTGGCAGACTATAACCGTAAGGTTGAAGAAGCTATTGCTAACGGTGAAGATTTGATTGATCCAACGTGGAAGCCAAGTGATTCGGCCACCCAAGAACGTGCTCCACGCTTACAACCTTTACCTTCAATTGTGATTGTGGCAGATGAGTTTGCCGACATGATTATGCAAGTAGGTAAAAAAGCCGAAGAAATGATTACCCGACTGGCGCAAAAATCTCGTGCTGCCGGCATTCATCTGCTATTGGCGACTCAGCGTCCTTCTGTAGACGTTATTACGGGATTAATCAAAGCCAATATTCCTACACGCGTTGCACTGCGGGTTAACAGTAAAATTGACTCACGAACGATTTTGGATGCGGGTGGTGCAGAAGATCTGTTAGGCCATGGTGATATGCTATTTCTTGGGCCTGGAAAAATCGAGCCTGAGCGTGTACATGGTGCCTTTATTAGCGATGATGAAGTGAATCGGATTTGTGATGCATGGCGCGAACGCGGTGCTCCGAATTATGTCGATGAAATTTTAACACCGTTTGATGAAGAGCCAAGCGCACGTGGTTTTGAAGATGGTGGAGAAGGGGGATCTGATCGAGATATGCTCTATGATCAATGTGTGGCATTTGTTTTGGAAACCCGTAAGGCATCGACGTCATCCTTACAGCGTAAATTTAGTTTGGGCTACAACCGAGCAGCTCGAATCATTGATCAGATGGAAGAAAATGGTATCGTAAGTGCCATGGGCGCCAACGGTAAACGAGAAATATTGGTCTAAACTCAACCATCATAAAAAAACCTGCATCAAGCAGGTTTTTTTAGCACTTATGCAAACTTTGCCAGTACCTCTAAAAAAGGTTCGCGCTGACGCGGAAATTCAGCAATCACATCATGAATACGCTGACCTTCAGGATTAGTCGCGTTTACATCACGGCCATCGGCAACAAACTGAGTCAAAAGACGCTCATAGTCGTTTGGACGCATGTGTTTAAATGCATGATACAACACATGAAAATCGGCATTTACACCGTCTGGAGGAAGTTGGTTAAGGTAGGCAAAAACACGTTCATCTGACCATTCTTCATTGAAAGTTGCTGGCTGTGATAATGCCATAACACGCTCCTCTTACACTTTAAAAGCAAAATTTGAGACAGGATATTTTGAATCTTTTAACGAGACGCACCGTTGTTCAAGTCTACTCGAAGCACAGCTTCTCGTCTTGCGACTGGGCAAAGCGTTGCTTTGCTGATCCAGTCTCATATTTTGCCTTAATTTCTGGGTGATTGACCAATCAGTAATGAAATTATCGTTCTTCAGGTAAATTGATATTCATTTCAAGCATTTCAATATTTGCTTCTGAACGTACCTGCATTTGAATATGGTCTTCACCCACACCACGTACATAACGACTGACCACTTGCATGATCTCTTTTTTCATTTGATCAATTTTGTCTTGACTCAAACGTCGTCCCAAGCCCTGTTCAGAGGCAACAATTACTTTCAAACGATCTTTGGCAGTTTGTGCGCTTGATGGTCTCTCGTCAGTTCCGAACAGTTTACTCCAAAATCCTGCCATCGTTATGCTCCAAATAGTCGAGCCAACCAGCTTTTTGGTTGTACTGTAATGTGTCGATAAGGGCGTTCTTCACCTAAGAAACGTGCAACCAAGTCATCATATGATTGGCCTGATTTGGTTTCAGAATACAAAATGACCGGTTTACCTTCGTTTGAAGCTTGTAAAACACCCGGGCACTCAGGAATAACCCCTAAGGTTGGAATGCGTAAGATATCCTTTGAGATATCATCAATCGTCAGCATTTCTTGGCGATCTGCACGTTCTGGATTAAAACGTGTGATACACAAGTGCTTACGAATACGCCCTTCGTTCTGTTCGACTTTTTTTGTTTTGCTGTCCAGCATTCCAATAATACGATCAGAGTCACGTACCGATGAAATTTCTGGATTGGTCACAATAATCGCTTCATCTGCATGATACATGGCTAAAATTGCGCCACGCTCGATACCCGCAGGTGAGTCACAAATAATATAATCAAATTCTTGTGATAATTCTTCAATAACACGAGCCACACCGTCGTCAGTCAAGGCGTCTTTGTCACGTGTTTGTGAAGCTGGCAAAATATAAAGATTTTCAATATCTTTGTCACGAATCAGCGCTTGTTGCAAACGTGCTTCATTGTTGATGACATTCACAAAGTCATAGACAACTCGACGCTCACACCCCATGATCAAATCAAGATTACGTAAACCTACGTCAAAATCAATCACAACAGTTTTATGACCACGTAGGGCTAAACCTGTTGCAAAAGATGCACTTGTTGTAGTTTTACCTACACCACCTTTGCCTGATGTTACGACAACAATTTTGGCCACCGAATCCACTCCTATTATGGTCATACGCCCGATCTTATGGGCCTATTTGGTGCTTAATTTATACCTTAAAATTCCAAAGCCCGAAATTCAAGTTCTTGCTTATCGTTTAAATATATATGTACAGATTTCTTTAATACATCTTTAGGGATGTCTTCTGCAACACAATACGTGCCTGCAATTGAAACAAGTTCGGCTTCAAGGGCATGACAAAAGATGCGAGCAGCAGGGTTTCCACCTGCACCCGCCATAATGCGGCCACGCACATTTCCATAGATGTGAATGTTGCCTGAAGCAATCACTTCAGAACCGCTGTTCATTCCTGCATTTAAAATAATGTCGCCATGATCTTGTACCAGACATTGTCCGGTTCGCAAAATTTCGTCATGGTAAGATGTTTTGTGCGAAATCGCTGTTTTCGTTGTTGGTGTTTTTGTTTCAGCGTTTTTCTCTGTCACTTTGGCTGACTGAACCACAACTTCTTCTTTCGTGGCCTTGATCCGCTGTAGAGGTTGGTCGGCTGGCATCACAGGAAACTGAATCGATTTGGCCTCATCGCTCAATAGGCCATCTATCACGGCCATTGGCTGTAAGCCCAGACTAATCAGCAACTGAATCAGTGCAATCAGTTCTTGTTCTACCGTACTGTCAAGAATAACCAATGTGCCTTGATAGGCATCTTCATTTAAAATTGCGGTAAGTTGTTGCCGGATGACATCATGATCATTGGTATCGAAGGTTAATCGGGTAAAATTAACCATTCTTCCTGTAATCCGTATATCAGCCATAATGATTCCTTGAGAACTTCTGACGTGCCACTGGCCCTGAAGTTGGGTGAGTAAATAGATCAAATCCTAGAACAAATTATCCGAATTCTCTAGGGACTAGCCTAAATATTTTATCGATATGCTTATTCTTTGGCTTGATCGTGTTGTTTAAGTACTTGCTGCCAATGTTTCACTTTAACTTGTTTACGAATAGATTCCAGACTTTCAAATACAATTGATTCGACCAGTTGTTCAAGTTTTTGGTTATCAATATTCACTTCACTAAGCCGTTTCGATATTAACTGATAACTGGCATTGGGCTGCGCTACAGAGCCTTCAACAAATGGAACAATCAACCCCGATGTAATATTTTCGCCCAAACGCTGACCAATGCTCTGAATTTGCGATTCAATGCGCCCGCCTACAATCGGAATGAGTCGAAGCAGTTGGGTTAGCTCGGGTGTATCTTCAATCGCCTGATTAACAATTTTACCCACACGCTCAGCCATGATCGGTTGCTGGGTTTTTAAAGCCTCTGCCAATGAGTCTTGCAAAATTTCGGCAAAGGTCTGCGCAAATAGTACCCGATGATGATCAATCAGGTCATGTAAAATCTTTTTATGGGTCGAGCTGGTTTCAAGCTCTTGCTTAACACCATCGAGCACTGTGATGACCACTCGATCGGAGAGTTCTTCCATCACAACTTGATAATAAAAACGACCGCGTTTAAGCCAACTGCCTGGTATGACTTGATAGCCCATTTCATAGAGTCGATAGCCAATGATTCCCGCGCGAAACAAACGTAAAAAACGTAGTTGCGGCAAAATCGCTAAAATTTCGTACCAGTGAATAAATGGAAAGAAAAACCAGCGCTGATGATGTTTGTACACCACTGCAATTGCCCAGCGAATCAGCAGTTCCACAATTAAAAAACCAATAAACCACGCTTCGCTGACAATCACCCAAGGGTGCAGTTCAGCGCGGTAAAATGTTAATAATGCTTCAAGATGAATTTGCTGAAACAGCCACTCGCCAATGCTGCTCATCAAAAAGTAATTGGCGCCTAAGCAAAAAAGGTTAAACACAATGATAAACACCATAAAAATATCGTAAAGCAAAAACAGCTTGAAGGACAAACTGCCGGGCTTTAGATGCTGGTATTTATTTTTAAGGTCTGAACTTTTTTGCTTCATGTGGCGTTACATCTTAAGTAGAGCTGTTGGAGTATTTGGCTTTCATTTCGGTGATCAACTGATCCTTTTCAGTCCAGAGCTGATCTACCCAGTCTTGAAAACGTTTACGATAGACTTCGTCATCTTCGTAATCTCCGCCCAATACCCAGTCTGGCAGTTCAATTTTGCGTAAATTCACCGCAATTTTGGATACATCACCTAGCCAGAAATCGCCATAGCCAGGTATACCGTCTGGGTATACAATCGTCATGTCGACCAAAGCATCGATTTTATCGCCCAGAATATTCAGCGCCAAGGCCAGTCCACCCGCTTTAGGTTTAAGCAAGTGCTGATAAGGTGAACCTTGCTGATCATGTTTTTCTGGAGTGAAGCGAGTACCCTCTAAATAGTTCAATAAGGTAAACGGCTGGCTTAGTAATTGTTCGCAGGCTTGACGTGCTTCCTCAAGATCACGGGTTTTGAGCTCGGGATTTTTCTGGATTTGTTCTTTGGTATGACGTTTCATCATTGGGAAGCCTAAAATCTTAAAGGCTTGTCCCACAAAGGGAATAAAAATAAGCTCCCATTTGGTAAAAAAACGCGTCAACGGCATACGTGTTAGTCCAAAGTACTGATTGACCGTCGTATCGACCCAGCTTTGATGATTACAGGTCATGAGATAACGACCTTGCATGCTTAAGTCGAGGGCTTCATCGATAGTGATATCCCATTCTAAATGTGGCAAAACATGGTCAATCAACCAGTTATTAACATTTAACCAGCTGTTGGTGATCTGGATATTGGTTTGATCCACCACCCGCGATTTTTTGAATAGTTTGGTGAGGCCCAACGCCAGTACGGGTGGGCCATGTAAAAACGTACTTCCTGTAATGACACTGCCTACAGTCAGCCCGCGTGTAATTTTTTTTAGCGCCGATTGCTTGTTTGCTTGCGTAGACATATGAAAAGTCCTGACGATCCAATTTCTAAGGGTATGAGGGTGTGATCAATATAGACCGAGTGCTAAAAATAAAAAAGGCATCCCGATAAAGAATGAATAAAATGTGATGAACTGCACAATTAATTGGGTATTAAATATTACAAAATGTAAATAAAAGCGATATTCTTAACAAAATATCAATGGTCTAAGTGGCTTTTTTATTTCATCATTTTCACAGACAACAAGACAAACGAGGAGGCATGCAATGCGTGCACTAGTTATTACAACTGTAGTTGGGGCGGCGGTAGCACTTGCAGGTTGCCAAACAACTGGAAACAATCTTGGTGGCGTAGAATACGATAAAGCTGCCCTAGGGACACTCATCGGTGCTGCGGCAGGTTATGGTATTTCTAAATCCAATGCAAACTCTAGCCGTCAAAATAACCGTGCTGCTGCAATTGGTGCGATTCTTGGTGGTGCAAGTGGCTTGTACCTCGACCAAAAAGAGAAAAAATTACGTCAACAAATGGCGGGTACTGGTGTAGAAGTTAACCGTAACCCAGATGGTTCTGTCGGCTTGGTAATGCCGGGCAACATTACATTTGATACCAACAAGTCAAACATCAAACCGAACTTCTACTCAACTTTGAACAAGGTTGCGCAAACTTTGTCTGAAGATAACCGTAGTGCGATTTTGGTTACAGGTTATACCGATAATACTGGTAACGATTCGATCAACATTCCATTGTCACAAGCGCGTGCACAGTCTGTTGCTAACTACTTGAGCGGTCAGGGTGTATCTTCTGCACGTATCAATGCACAAGGTTATGGTTCATCTAACCCAATCGCGTCAAACGCAACTGCACAAGGGCGTGAGCAGAACCGCCGTGTTGAAATCAGCATTTACGAGCGTCAATAATCGTCGCACGGATATGTAAAAACCACCTTCGTGAACTGACCCCATAAAGTTGGACAGTTTTTCAGGCGGTTAAACAGGATTGAGTTCTGTATTCAACTGGACTCAATCCACCCAATTTCATCTTAATTCGTTCGTTATTGTAGTAATAAATATATTCATCAATACTACATTTTAACTGGTCAATATTGTCAAACTGCTGCAAATAAAATAGTTCAGATTTTAATAATCCGAAGAAGTTTTCTATTACAGCATTATCTAAGCAATTGCCTTTGCGCGACATGCTTTGTTCTATGCCAGTTTGTTTAAGTCTGTTTTGATAGCTCCTCATTTGATATTGCCAACCTTGATCAGAATGCAGTATCGGTGAGTCTTTTGAACCCAATCTCATACAAGCCATATCAACCATTTTTGCTATCATTTTCTGGTTAGGTATTTCAGTGGATTGCCATGCAATCACTTCACCATTAAACAAATCCAATATCGGGGAAAGATATAACTTTTTGCCATGAACATTAAATTCAGTAACATCCGTGACCCATTTTTGATTGGGTTTGGTAGCGTTAAATTTTCTATCAAGCAAGTTGGGCGCTGTTTTCCCATAAGCACCTTTATATGATTGATATTTCTTGCATCTAATTAATGCTGTTAGCTTCAATTGCCGCATTAATCGTTGTACGGTTTTGTGGTTAATAGCGTAACCATAACGCTTTAACTGGCAGGTAATTCTACGATAGCCATAACGTCCTTTATGGTGTTGGTAGATCATCTGAATATGTTGTTTTATTTGCTCGTATTTATCGGGCCTTTGTAACGCCTTGCTCCAGTAATAAAAAGTGCTGCGAGCTAATTTCATGATGCTCAGCAGACTATCTAGACGATATTGTTGCCTTAATTCAACGATGATTAGCGTTTTTTGCTGTTGGGTGACTGTTGCTGAATCAAGGCATGCAACTTTTTTAAACAGGCATTCTCAGCACGTAAATAATCTAACTCACGTTGCATTTCTTCAGGACTGAGAGTTGAGGAGCTTTTATTAGTAGGTAGTGACTTTGTTATTGTTAGCTTCATTGCAAATGGTCTCCCTCTTTTTTTGGGTATTAGGGCTTGCAAACCACCTTCATCATAACATCGCTCCCATAAACTGACAGAAGATACAGCATGGATATTAAAATGCGCAGCAGTTTCACGCATAGATAAACCATGTTCGCGCATATATAAAATCACAGATTCTTTAAATTCTGGCGTGAAATTTACTTGTGGTGATTCTAATCCTGAAACACCGTACTTTTTATATGCAGCAACCCAAACGCGAACAGCAGAATGGTTTGTCCCAAACCTTTTGGCTGTAGCTTTTTGTCCTCCCTGTCCAGATAGAAAATATTCTACGACAGAGAGTTTAAATTCTAACGTATACCGTCCCATGTGAATGCACCTCATCAGTTGGAGTTTTATGTCCAATTTTTGGGGTGCAGTTCA
>NZ_JVOR01000090.1:0-540 GCF_001054715.1 Acinetobacter sp. 243_ASPC
TACCACACCAAACTCACAACTCTAGTCCTGATGTTCAATAGTACCGAATTATTCTGCGTAATTGATGATTTTTTTCTTAAATTTGAAGCAACTTATTGGGAGTTTCTCAAACAAAACCGTGGTTCCTTAAGAATCAGAACTGCTCAACTTAAAATTTCAGAAATCTGCTTTATTGCTATTTGGTACAAATGCTCTCATTTCAATAATTTCAAAGCCTTTTTCACTTGGTTAAAAGAAGATAAAAGCCATTTATTTAATTACTTGCCTTGCTATCAAAGGATGATTCATCCGATCAAAAGGCATAAATTGGCACTGCATGCCCTACATGTGGCACTGATGAAAGGCCAAGGTACACAATATTTATGGATCGATTCAACAACTCTGCCAGTTTGTAAAAATCAACGTATTCAGCGCCATAAATCATTAGTCCAAATTGCATCACGTGGTAGAAACTCAATGGGCTGGTTTTATGGCTGTAAATTACATATTGCGATGAATCAATTTGGTGAAATTGCCTGTTCTGCTTTATCGAATGGACAT